>JAUIJJ010000341.1 GCA_030431385.1 bacterium
TGAGGAATGATCAGCCCCTGATAGGTATCAAGCCACCCGAGCTGGAGCGTGATGCTGAATTGAGGCACCATATAGATCATGCCGGGAACGAGCATCGACGCCAAGAGAACCGCGAAGAGCTTGTCGCGATAGTGGAAGGTTTTCTGCGCGAAGGCGTAACCCGCGAGCGTGGTAATGATCACCGTCAGGAACGCTGCCAGGCTCGCAACGATCAACGAGTTGAGAAAGTATTCGCCGAAGTTGAAAGTCTCCGCGCCGAGGATCTCCTTAAAGTTCCCAAGCGTGTACATCTCGCGGGTGGCGTCCATGAAGCTGCGCTCTTCCACGAGTCGGAACGTGGTGGAATCGGTGGTCAGCTCGCCGGTGTAAACTCCCGGGGAGCTTTCGGCCAGGCTCTGTCGCGTGCCGTCAGCGAACAGGTACATTTCCTTGCCAGCCTCCGCGCGAACCGAGGCGTTGAGCACTCCGTCTTTGGAGTAAACCAACAGGCCACCGCGCCCGGCGATCGGCTGGTCCGGATAGACTGTGACCGTCGAGAACTCGCCCTCGCCCGGCGCCGCCGGATCGGGAATCGGTGGTTCGTCGCCGAGGGAGAACCCGTAGCGGTACTCGCCGGGGCTCACGCCTGCCGCATCCGCGACCCAAAGCCCCTCGAACACGCGAGACATTGGAATTGTCACCAACTCCTCGTCAGCCTTGCCGAAAACGGCTTGAACAGTCTGCGCCGTGGGGGCTTCCAGCTCGAAGTGCAAGACCGCACCGGCAGTCGCATCGGCGACAGGAAGCGCGTTTTCATCGGTGGCCGGCGCGTAGATCGAAGTCTGCGGCCAGAACGCCAACTTCAGCGCTGTGCCCTCCGCCTTGAACGCGGTCAGCACCATCCATATCAGCGGAAGCTGAACAAAGATCAGAAGGAGCGTGAGGAAGCCGTAGAGGGCGACGTTGCGCGCGGCCTTGCCTCCCTCCGTGGGAGCCGGCTTCCACGGTTCGTTGATTGATTCATGCAAAGTTGTTTGAGCCATTGCCGGTGCTTACTCCTTCGCCGCGAGGAACTTGATATTGAGGAGGCTCACGACCAAGGCCACGATCAGCAGCAGGAACGAAACCGCCGCTGCCTCGCCGTAGCGCGACTGATCGAAAATTGCGAAGAGGTGATAGCCGGAGATGCGCGCACTGCGCAGCGTTTGTCCCATGATCTCCAGCGAAGATCCGCCGCTATTGTCGGTCATGGCGTAAATCTCCGCGAACGCGTTCAGCGTCGCAACCATGCCCGTGATCGACAGGAACAGGATGATCGGCTTGAGCAGCGGAATGGTGATGTTGGTGAGCTTCTGCCAAGGGCTGGCGCCGTCCACATCGGCCGCCTCGAAGATCGACTGATTAATACTGTTCAAGCTCGTCAGGAACAGGATCATGCCGAAGCCGGCGTTCTTGAGCACCATCGCCAGCGCGATCGCGGGAAGCGTGAGCCAAGGATTGGCGAGCACGCCCTCCCCCGCCAGCTCGGACGCGCCGATCGCGTTGAGCAGGTGGTACAACAGGCCGCCGTTCGGGTTGTAGATGAGCAGCCAAATGACACCGACAACGTAGATATCGAAGACATTGGGGAGGAAGAATCCACTGCGCATGAGGCCAGTGGCGCGGCCGCCCTTGTTGAGGGCCAGCGCGAGCCCGAGGCTTAACGCCATGCCGGGCACGATCGTCAGCGCAGCGTAGAAAAACGTCAGCACGATGGACCACCAAAACTCCGGGTCCGCGATGGCTTCAAAGTAATTGCGCAAGCCGACGAATTGCATCGTGCCAAAGACGTCGTAGAAGTCTGAGTAGACTGTCCCTCGGTGGAGACTCAGCCAGACGGAATAGATTAGCGGCCAGCCGATAAAAACCAGAAAGACAAGTAGGAAAGGCGCCAGGAAACCAAGTGCTTCCAAGTCCTGGCGGAGCGTAATTCGATCGCCGGGTCGTGCCATAAGACTCTGCAGGCAGTTCCTTTCGGAGGATGACGGGATGGTGACGCGAAGCGCGGCGTGCGCTCCAAATTTCGAGCGCAATCCCTACAGGCAAAGTTGACTGAAAGCCACAATAGCAGGGAAAAACGTGGACCGGTCAAGTGAGATCGATTGCACGCGAGACCCTTTCGACCGGTTATGAGGTCAAAGGGTTTCGCAACCTCGCCCGCCGGGGAACAAATGCTCCGTGAGCCATCCCTCCAAAAGAAAGTCCCCGCCGAGTTCCCGAAGCCGGGAGTGGTGCAACTGACTCGCTTCGCTCATCAGTTGCAATGGTTCGCTGCGTACCATCGGGCCGAGATGTGCGGCACCTCCACCAGCGAGCTTCGGGGCAATCCACGCCTCGATTCTGTCGGTGAGACTATGCTCAGCGAACCGGCCCGCCACCGTGCGCCCGCCCTCGACATAGAGCGACTGGACGCCTTGCTCGTAGAGCCGAATCATCAAGTCAGGCAGCGAAACACCAGACGGACCACGCTTCACCTGCCAGACCTCCACACCGACGGCTTCGAGCGCTGCTTGACGGCCCTGATCTGCGTCCTCCGCGCAAACGACAATTGCGCGGGAGTCCCCGTACGGACCGATGAATGGCGCGTCGGTAGGCAGCCGGAGCTGCGAATCGAGGACGAGGCGGCAAAGCGGCGGGCCAGCCGGAAGAGCCACGCCCCGCGCGTTGAGCCGCGCCTGGTCATTGAGCACCGTTCCGATCCCTGCGAGCACAGCGTCGTGGGCGGCACGATGACGGTGGACTTCCGCCCGGGCGGCCTCGCCGGTGATCCACTTGGAGTCGCCTCCTGGCACTGCGGTGCAGCCGTCCAGCGTCATCGCCCACTTGAGAGTAATCAGCGGTCGCTTGAGCAAATGGTAGGTATTGAAGCCGGGATTGAGCAGCAGGGCCGCGGACTCCAACAGTCCGAAGTCGACCTCCACGCCTGCATCGCGGAGGCGTTCGATTCCTCCCCGTGCAGCACCGTTGGGATCGCGCATCGCCACGCACACGCGCGCGATGCCCTCTTTCAGAATCGCCTCTGAGCAGGGGCCTGTCCTGCCAGTATGGTTACACGGCTCAAGCGTCACGTACATCGTCGCGCCGTGGGTGGAGTTCCCCCGGGCGCGAGCGTCATTAAGTGCTTCGATTTCGGCGTGAGGCATCCCTGCCTTGCGGTGATATCCCTCGCCGAGCAACTCGCCGTCGGCGGTCGTGATGACTGCCCCGACGGCCGGGTTGGGGCGCGTATCGGGGATCGCGCGCGCGGCGAGCTCCAGCGCGCGGTGCATCCATTTTTCGTCGAGTGGCTTCACGTATCGTGCCCTTGCGGGATGGTGAATCAGGGCCAATGGGAGCCGCCAAACCCCTGCATCGCAACAGAAAGCCGCCCCGGGTGTCCGGGGCGGCTTGCTGATCCGAGGGGTGTTAGCTGCTACTGAATCTGGATGCTCTCCAAAATCACAGCAGTAGAGATGTCTTTTTCAAGTCCCGGCGTGTACAGCCAGTCGAACGATACTATTATAGGCAATGAATCCGTTTGTGGCAACCCTTGGAACCGGATCGAGTAGAACTGCCCGTCTCCTGTGGGGAGGTGTTCGGCATCGAATGTCGACTCCAGCACCTTCATCGTGGTCTGGCGATATTGGCCGTCAGCAACACGCAGGCGGATCGAGGGCATGGTTTCCTGAGGCGAGATTGCGCTGAGCTTGAATGTCGCCACATAGTCGCGGCCAGCCTCCAGCGTGAAGTCAGGCATGATTCCTTCCCAACTGCCGTAGGTTATGAGTTCTGTAGTTGGAGAGGTCGGGCGAGTTCCGGAGATCATAAGCCCAAGCTCCGTGAGATCGAAGTTGGGTTCGGCGACGTCGAAGAACGGAGTCCCCTTCAGCGTGTGAGAGGTGAAGCCGTTGCCCTTGTACTTTGTAAAGTCCAGAAAGTACGCTGGCTCGGGTTCTTCACAAGTCGTCTCTGGGTTCTCCAGATTGAGGGGGTCGCTGGCGTCCTGCAAGTGCATCACGATTCGGTCGATGCGGTGATTTGTCGAGCGGCCGGCTATCGAGATCGTGTGTTCACCGGCGGTGAAGTAGCGAACGGGAATGTTTTCGAAGACGCCGTGGGAAGGCTCGAACCGAGTGTCGAAGGACCAGCGGCCTACCTGGTCGCCGGTGAATCCCTTGATCCACGGTGCGTTGTCGATGCGGAACCACGAGTCGTTGTCTTGGTCCTCGACGTGGTTGTCCTTCCGAGAACGAACGCGAATGTTGTAGTTACCTTCTTCTTCAACGAGGAAGTTATAGGAGATGAACTCGTTACCCGGCGGGTTGTTGAAGTTGCTGTTCGCGTTGAA
>JAUIJJ010000342.1 GCA_030431385.1 bacterium
GTCATCATGGAGGGAACAACTCCCGCCGTTTTGACGACGCAACCATCTGGCGCGAGGCTGCCGTATAAGACCGAAAGCCCGCCGGTCTTGCTATAGGCAGTGTCCACCGAACGAATGACATCTGAGTCGTGAATCTCTGCATCGGCAACGTTTTCACCAAGCGACTGAAGCGTGACCGTCGGTCTGGACGTGTCCAGAAGCCCCGGGACGTTTTCGAGTTCCTTGAGAATCGCGCTGATGCCTCCGGCGCGGTGGAGGTCTGCCATGTGATACTGAGAGGAAGGGGCGATCTTGCAAAGGGTCGGAACATGCGCAGTCAGATCGCGGATGTCCTCCATCGTGTATGTCACGCCAGCTTCCTTCGCAATGGCGAGCAAATGGAGGATCGTGTTGGTCGAACCGCCCATGGCGATGTCGAGGACCATGGCGTTTTGAAAAGTCTCGCGCGTGGCGATGTCTCGTGGCTTGAGGTCGGCCTCGACGAGTTTGAGTACCTGCGCACCGGCGGCGCGGTAAAGTCGCTGACGATCTTCGGAAGTCGCCAGAATCGACCCGTTGCCGGGAAGTCCCATGCCCAGCGCCTCGCACAAACAGTTCATTGAATTGGCGGTAAACATTCCAGAGCAGGAACCGCAGGTGGGACAGGCGAGTTGTTCGCGGAGCAGCAACTCGCGGTCGTCGATGGAGCCCTTCTTGTACTCCCCTACTCCCTCGAAAACAGAAACCAGATCGAAGGAGCGACCATCGGGAGCCTTGCCTGCTTCCATGGGGCCGCCGCTGACAAACACCGTCGGCACATTGACGCGCATCGCACCCATCAGCATGCCAGGAACGATCTTGTCGCAATTGGGAATGCACACCAAACCATCGAAGCAATGTGCGTTCACGACTGTCTCAACCGAGTCTGCGATGATCTCCCGCGACGGAAGCGAATACAGCATTCCACGGTGACCCATGGCGATGCCATCGTCGACGCCGATGGTGTTGAAGACGAAGGGGACGCCGCCGGCATCGCGAACCGCTGCCTTTACCTTTTCGCCGACGACGTTGAGGTGAACGTGGCCGGGAATAATGTCGATATAGGAGTTCGCAATCCCGATGAAGGGTTTGTTGAAGTCATCCTCCGTCACGCCGGTGGCGCGCAGGAGCGAGCGGTGCGGTGCCCGCTCGAAACCCTTCTTGATCTGGTCGCTCCTCATACCGCGCGCTCCACCTCGAACTCTTCTCTGGAAACGGGCTCTGGAACTTCGACTTCCGCGAACAGAGGATCGACGCGGACCACATCAACGAGCTTGTGAAGCTGCTTGCAGATCTGGTCGAAGCCAGCTTCCGGGCCGCGGATCGTCATGGTCATGCGCTGCAAATCAGAACCCGCCATGGGGAACATGTTCATCGACTCCATGTAGTAACCCCGGCGGGTCAAGATCATGGCGATGCGGAGTTGAACGCCGGGCTGGTGATCGAGGACAAGGTGCATGCTGTGGTGCATTTGGATCTCCTGTGAGTGAACGTTTATTTACTTGGAATTCAGGTTGGTTGGAGAATCATCTCCGAGTGACTGGCGCCTGCGGGAATCATCGGGTAGACGTTTTCGGCACGCTGAACTTTGCAGTGAACGAGGCACGGGCCGTCGTTGTACGCCAGCGCCTCTTTCAATGTATCAGTGACTTTTTCAGGCTCGCTCACTTGGAACGCCTTCACGCCGTACGCTTCTGCGAGAGCGACGAAATCGGGGTTGCCTGTGAGGTCGACGCCACTGAGCCGGTTGTCGTGGAACAGTTCCTGCCACTGCCGGACCATGCCCAGATAGCTGTTATCCAAGAGGATGATCTTAACGGGAAGTTTGTGAATCGCGGCCGTCGCCAACTCGCAGAGTGTCATCTGAAAGCCGCCGTCGCCGACAAAGGCAAAGACCGTCGAGTCGGGGCGGGCGAACTGTGCGCCGATGGCGGCCGGGAAGCCGAAACCCATCGTGCCCGCGCCGCCGGAACTCAGCCACGAAAACGGCTCGTCGGTGAGGAAGTATTGCGCGGCCCACATCTGGTGCTGACCGACGTCGGTGGCAGCCACGGCCTTGCCTTCAGTCAGCTTGTAGCATTCCTCAATGACCTGCTGCGCCTGAAGTCCCTCACCGGGCTGCCAACTCAGCGGATGATCGCGCTTGTAACCATCGAGCGTCGCCAGCCACGCGCAGGTCGCGAGTTGATTCACCATGGGGTGGAGTTGCTCCAGCGCCTCGCGGGCGTCGGCCACGACTGTTACGTCGGGCTTGATCACTTTGTCGACCTCTGCGGGGTCGATATCGATGTGAAGCTTCACGGCGTCGGGGCAGAACTTGGCGTAGTTGCCCGCGATGCGATCGTCCCAGCGGGACCCGATTGAAAAGATCAGGTCGCACTCGCTCACGGCCTTGTTTGCGTATGCAGTGCCGTGCATGCCCAACATCCCAACGGAGAGCGGATGCGTCTCGGGGAACACGCCCTTCGCGAGAAGCGTGTTCGTGACGGGCGCCTGGATTTTCTCGGCGAACTTCATCACCGCTTCACCAGCGCCGGAGATCATCGCGCCTTGCCCAACGAGCAACAACGGCTTGCGGGAGCAGGAGAGCAGGTGCGCCATCTCGGCGAGTTTCGCCGCGTCCGCCTTCGGCGCTTGCTTCAGCCCGGGGAGCCTCATCTCCGCGTCCGGATCGCCGACGAAGGCCGCGAGCTGGACGTCCTTGGGCAGATCGACGACAACCGGCCCCGGACGGCCACTTCCGGCGAGATGAAACGCCTCGCGCATGACGCGCGGCAGGTCGTTGACATCGCGGACGAGGTAGCTGTGTTTCACACAGGGCAGCGTCATTCCGAAAACGTCTGCCTCCTGAAAGGCGTCCTTACCGAGCATCGCAGTGGGAACCTGACCCGTCAGCACAACGAGCGGGATCGAATCCATCGCCGCTGTGAGAAGACCCGTCACCGTATTGCTTGCGCCTGGGCCACTGGTGGCGAGGGCGACGCCCGGCTTGCCAGTCGCGCGGCCGTAGCCGTCTGCCATGTGCGTGGCACCCTGTTCATGGCGGGTGAGGATGAAGTTGATGTCTGAATCGTAGAGTGCATCGAAGAGGGGCAGGTTCGCGCCGCCGGGATAGCCGAAGACATGGTTAACGCCAAGCTGCTCCAGAGAGCGGACGACGACTTGAGCGCCTGTGATCTTTTCGGCTGGCTGATTTGACATCTGCTGTTCTTTCGGATTGGAGTGGTCTAATGAAAAACCCCCGAAGGCTTCGGCCTCCGGGGGTTTGTGGGTTGCTTTGCTTGCGCTTTAGCTATCCCGTCGCCCCCGAAGGCATGGTTGCTACAATAATAATAGCGACTACGAGCACGAGGCCGGCGAGTCGGCCGTCGAGCGCAGCAACGGGGAGGAGCGATAGGTCTTTAGCGACGGTGTTCATAAGTACTCTTCAACGAAGATAGGAGCAGTAACAGGATTTTTGTGGGGAATGTCAACCCCCAATGTGCAATCGTTTTCCAATTTGGAGCGGTGCAACCTCTCGCCCGGCATCATCGCCAATCGCCCCTAAAAATGAGTGTGCCGAGGCCAAATCGGCCCCGGCACACGGTACATAGTCTTCTCGTCATGCGGCAGAAGAGCTTACCAACCGTCGCAGGTCTCCGCGTTTGAGCCTGAATCGTAGGACAGGCTTCCGTGAGAAACACTGTCGACACAGATCGTGCCGCTGATGCCGCCTCTGGAAGTTGTCACCGTTTCGAGGGTGACATTTCCGCTTCCGTTGGTTGTGCCGGAGACAGATTCGTTGATCGACCCGCTAAAGGTCACGCTAACGCTCGCGTTCGAGACAGGCGAACCGGTGTCATCCGTGAGAGTGATCGTGGCCGTAGCCGACTTGTTGCCGCGGCCTTGGCTCACAGTTCCGCCGACGATTGACGAAACGGAAACCGAAGTCGGGTTGCCGCCGCCTGATGACTGAGGCGTCGCCGAGGCTTGGCTGCTGTTGCCCGACTCGTTTCCGGAATCGTCGAATGCGGTAACCACATAGTAGTATGTCGTTCCGTTCGAGACCGAATTGTCAGTGTATGCGCTGGACGAAAGACCCGAGGCGATTTCGGTGTAAGGGCCACCGTTGCTCGTCGAGCGGTGGACATTGTATCCATCGAGATCGCTTTCGCCGTTATTGCTCCAGTCCAGGCTAACCGATCCGTCGCCACCAGATGCGCTCAAGCCAGATGGGGCCGAAGGTGGCGTTGTATCGCCACCGCCGCCACTGCCATTGTTAAGGTATTGGGAGACCTGACTATAGTAAGATGCGAAAGCGCCATCCACGGTAG
>JAUIJJ010000343.1 GCA_030431385.1 bacterium
GGGGGTGATGTTGTTGCTTTGTGTGGGCGAGACTTGGCGAAGACTCGTTCGATTGCTGAGCGGGATCAGATAGCACGCGCCACGACGAGCGTTCGCGAACTTTGTGAATTGGTGGATGTGGTTGCCGTTGCGGGTCCGGATAGCCTCCACGTCGAGCATGTGACTGAAGCACTCGACGCCGGGTGTCATGTGATGTGTGAGAAACCTCTCGCGAGAACTGGTGCGGAGTCCGCCGCTTTGGCCGAACGCGCGGAGCGATCGGGCCTCGTCTGCGCGACGAATTTTGCCTATCGAAATCTGGGGGCGATGGACGCGATTCAACGGTACGCTTCGGCTCGAGATCAGGCGCGGTGGCTTGATGTTTCGGTTCGGAATCAGTTCGGTGGGATGGAGGGTATCAACAACCTTCGCAGCGGCGAGATCATGGGGCTGAGTGCGGACTTCGGCGGCGCGAGCCACATAGTGGATTGCGCGATTTGGCTGATGGGCGGCGAACCGATTTGGGTTCAGTCGACGATGATGGGTCGCCCATCGCACACGCTCGGGATTCACATCGGAATGAGCGGCGGGGGAGTCATCGCCCTGACCCATTATACATCACAAGAGCCCGGTATTGAGGGCCGCTGGCGTGTCGTAGGCGGGGATTGGGAGGCGCGGGTGACTGGTGGGTACGTCCCCCCGACGGGCGGATGGAAGGTCGGCCCTGCATCAGTCTTGAAAGGTGGCAATTGGGAAGAAATCGCCGCCCCGACGGAGCCGATGGAAGGCGAGCCTGAGCCGTGGTTTCTTGCGAATGCGAAGAACGCCGCTGCCTTGATTGCCAAAGTGAATGATGAAGTCGATTCACGATACAATCTTGCGAGTTTTAAGGACGGCGCGATTGTTCAGTGCGTCTTCGATGCCGCGATGGAGAGCGAACGATCAGGTCGCCGTGTGCAGTTGTAAACAACACAGGCCGCACCGAATTCGTTCGGTGCGGCCTGAAGAGTATTCGATGGATCGTGGCGAAGTGCTAGTTCGTAAAGTCACTCCGGAGCGTTTCCCATTGCGCGATTCGCGCGGACAGCTCTGCGCCGTCTGCTTCGACCAGTGCGGGAAGTACAAACGCCTTCAGGCACGATGCGCCTGAATCGTCAAAGAACTGTATGGAAACCATGGGTGCTGCGCCTTCCTCGCGCCCGGGGGCGTGGACAGCGAAAACCCGCTGGATCTTTCCAAGCTTGAGGTGCATGTGGAGGTTCTCGCTCGCGACGTTGAAGAAGGGGCCGGAGTGGCTAAAGCCGCTGAACTTTCCCTTCACTTCCATGACCGTTGCCGCATTTCGCACAACCACATATAGCGTCTCGAGGGCTTCGAGTGATCGGATGATCTCCTCGACTTTGGCACCGTCGAGTTCGGTGGAGTAGCCTTCCGGCATCGCCGCGAGAACATCCGCTTCGGGAACGCCTATCGCATCGGCCAGCATCGCCGTCTTAATGCGAGGGTTGGCTTCGAGCTTCCGCGCGACCTTCTCTTTCAGGTCTGCAATGGCAGTCATACTTACGCGCCTTCCGGGACCGCGTTCGCTTCGCGACCGATGGCGTTCATGTGATGGAATGCATCGCGACCGACGACGACCATTTCCTGCATCAATTCATCTGTGTATTCGAGCGAGTTAAACGCTTCGCTCCACGCCTTCCACTTGTCGCGGATTTGATTGCCGTAGGGCTGGAGGTGAAGCGTTCCGTCGGTGCCTTCGAGGTTGTAACTTTGCTTCACGGAGCGAGCGATCATGATCGCGCCGTTGTTGCTGCCCTCGATGACGTAGTGAATCGCGAGGAGCAGCCGGGGATCACGCTCAGCGGTCGCGGCGAAAAAGTCTACCATCGCCGTCGTAGCGGGAAGCGGTTTGACGCTGGCCGGATCGACGTTGAAGTAGCGCAGGTCTTCTGCGGCCTTATCGACATGGAACTGTTCGTCAGTAACGACGGCGTTCAGGTAGGGCTCGCTGTGGCGGTGCTTGGCGAGGTGCTTCTCGAATTCGCCCTGCAGGATGTAGCGCTGCTTGACGCCGTTGACGTATTTGAAGCGCGGAAGGTTTCCCTTCATGACACTCTCTTCGTCGCTCTTCTTGTCGTCAGCTTTGGCCGTAACGCCTTCGTGAATGTCCCAAATCCCCGCTTTGAGGCGCTGGATTGGTGTCAGTTCCGTCGTTTCCTGAGTTTCGTTCATGTCGTTAAGTTCCTTTCAATTTCAGCGAGCCGTCGGCCCGGGGTATTAGTTGCTCAGAGAGTGTCGCCAAGCGTTCCTGGGCTGAGGCGATAGATGTCGCCGTTGCTGACAGTGCCGTTGGTCGGATCGTAGGATGTACGGGTCGCGAGATTGCTTTGTACTGCCAACGGATGGCCGACGCAATAGCCGCCTCCATCGAGATCGCCGTCGGGACCCCTTCCCGCGAGGGAGTAAAGCGACGCAACGACCTCCACGGTATCAAAGACCGATGCGCCTCCGCCATAGAGATTTCCCGAGGCGTAAACGTAAAATGGAGAACTGCCATGAAAAGTGGACGCATCCAGTTTCCAGAAAGGGTCTTCCGGGATGGATGTCAGATAGCTGACCGGCGTCGTCAGGTGCTGCAAACGGCGGGGCAGGTTCTCCGTCAGCAGCGCCTTGCGATAGCGGTTGTAATCGACGCGGTAGGTCTCCAATGCGGTTGCGATGGACCGGAGGTCCGTCGCCGTACGGCTGACCTTGGCGCGCGTTTGCGCTTCAAGGAAGTTGGGGACGGCAATTGCCGCGAGGATCGCAATGATCGCGACGACGATCAGAAGCTCGATGAGCGTGAAACCACTTTTTGTGTACTTCATGGCAGTTCTCCTGCGTATCTTTTACGTGTCGAGTCGAGTGTTGAGCAGCAGGTTAGTAGAGCGACCAGCTAGGAACGCTCGTCGACGAGATCGGGAGGCTGATTTCGTCGAAGTAGAGGTGATCGCGACGGCCGGAGAGGAATCCGAATTCCAGTTCGTCGGTCGTCGCGTACCAGTTTCCGAACCCGCCGATGCTTGCGGTACCATTCATGAGCCGCAGCTTCGGGCTGGTGTTGAGCCCCGGGCCAGTCATGCGTCCGCCAGCGTCGAGGTTCTCCGTACCGTCGAGGAGAATGTAGGACTCGGTGGCCGTGAGGACTATCTCGACGCTATGCCAGCCGACGACGCGGTCGCCGTAGTAGTCGCTGTTGAATGTCGATGGGCCGCCGCCGGGATTCGAGCGGATGCTATAGTAGTTAGCAGTCGGTTCGGCTGAAGGGTACGGTCCGTTCCAAAGCTCCAACGAGAGGAAGTCAGCAGGGTTGCTGCCGTCTTCAATGATGATTGAACCGAAGGAATCGAAGTCCGTGTTCGGGCCGAGTGCGTCGAAAACTGAAAGCGTGATGCTTCCCGGAGTTGCCGATGCAAGGTCAAACGTGAGGCTGGAGAATGGCTCGGGGTTGTTGGCGAATGTGCCGGAAAGAACGCCCTCGCTCGTCTGTGTGCTCGTCGTTGCGAAGTCGTTAACAAACCCGGACATGAAGGTGTTGTCGAAAGCGCTCGGACCCATGAAGGAGCCTGCCGCGTCGACTTCGCCGTCTTCGAAGCCGAAGGTTGCAGAGGCGGCTGCCGGTGCGGTTGCGTTGAAGACGATGTTGTCGACAAAGACGAGACCGGGCGCGCCGGGATAGCTGTCTGCCATGCCTGATGTCCAGGTGCTGAAGCCGCCGCCGGTGGCCGAGTCAGCCATGAATCGGAGGCGGAGAGAGTTGTTGCCGCCGGGGCCGGACACTTCGCCGGCGTCTGGCGCGCCATCGACGTTCACGGTGGATTCAGTCGGTGAGATTGTGAAGTTCACTGTATGCCATCCGATGCTACGGATCGGGCCGGAAGTGTAGGTGTCGAATGTCGTCGGAAGCGCCGTATCGATACCCTCGGTAGGGTAGTAGCGGCCACCACCGTAGGGAAGGCGTGACACTTCGACGGCGACGAAGTCGGCCGGGTTGTTGGCGTCCTCAAGGATGATGGAGAGCGCCCATTCGAAGCCGCCGACTCCGGCGAGGCCGAAGGTATCGTAGAAGTCGACCGAGATCGTGCCGGACTCCATGGCGATGGGAACATCGTAGGTAAACGCCTCGAATGGCTCTTGCGGATAGTTGTCGCCGGTGCCGGGCTTGATCAGCGGATCGTATGGGCGAATGGAGTTCACCGAACCGCCGTCTGCCTGATCGGTGGTGACTTCCCAATATGTTTTATCGCCACCAATGAACGGCGCGTCGAGCGGGTTGGCCCCCTCGAAGTCGACGACGGTCTGGG
>JAUIJJ010000344.1 GCA_030431385.1 bacterium
CCAGCCTTGAGCGCTTCAATCGATTGTTCGGCGTGCAGGTGGTGGCGGGTAGAGATCAGTGCGCAGTCGATATCGTCGCCTTGAACCAGTTGTGCAAGGTCTGTCGAGACAATCGGTATCTGATACTCAAGTGCAATTTTGCGTGGTTGGCCGCCTTGTCGCCCGACGATCGCCGTCATAGCAAATGTATCACTCATACCCTTCAGGTTTTTCATGTGCATACCGCGGGCGAAACTACCGGCACCGACGATAGCGACTTTCAAGGCTCCATTCGCTGGAGTCACACCCGCCCGAACAGCGACTTTTCGATCATCGCTCTGTGCCGTCACGCGCGCTGCTTTTTCGTGTGCAGCAGGAAACTCCAACAAAACGCCAAGAGGCTTCGTCCCTTCGCCGCTGAGTGCTGCGTATGCGTTCTCAACCTTATCGACAGGAAACTTCAGATCGTAGAAGTTTGTAACATCGATTCGCCCCTCGGCGGCCAGTTCTAAGAACTCTTGAATGTTGCGATTCTCAGTCCATCGCACGTATGAGTAGGGATAGTCGATACCCTGCTCCTCGTATTTGGGATCGTAACGTCCCGGACCGTAGGAACATGAAATCAGAAAGTCCAGTTCTTTAGTATAGAACGGGTTTCTATCAAAAGTAATTGGCACAGCACCAACCAGAACAACGCGCCCTTTCCGTCGAGTCATTTGCATTGTTTGCTGTAGAATTGTATCGTTGTTGGCGGCGGCCGTTACGATGACAGTATCTAGTCCCTGCCCGTTGCCGAATGCGATGGCTTCTTTGACCACGTCAGTCTCGCCAGGATTGGCAACACGATGTGCGCCGAGTTTCTCCGCGAGAACTCGGCGGTCTTCTAATAGGTCAACGCCGAAGACCCGACACCCAGCTGCTATCAGGAGCTGGCAGGTGATCTGCCCCAGCAGTCCCAACCCAACAACACCAATGCGTTCCCCCAGCCGCGGGTCGGCTCTGCGGACTCCTTGCATTGCAATCGCGCCGACGGTACCAACGGCGGCGTGTTCCAACTCAACGCCATCGGGAACTTTCACTACCAAGTTTCTGGGAACGGTTACTAATTCTGCGTGGTGTGCATATCCTGCGCCGGCGCAAGAAACGCGGTCGCCGACGAAAATGTCCAGCACTCCACTGCCTACGGAAATGACTCGCCCAGCACACGAATAGCCGACTTGCGTCTCGGCCTGTTGCACAGATTCAACCATCATCCATGTGCGAGAGATGCCATTGTTCCAAAGGGATTTGAGACCCTGTTTGACGGAGTCGGGGTTTTGGATAATGCGCTCGAGGAGAGACTTTCCACTCCCCTTTAGCGCAGTCATTTCAGTCCCCACGGAAATGAAGGAATGCGTAACCTCGACGAGCACCTGTCCCGGTTGCAGCATCGGCTCGGGGACGTCTCTCAGCTTTCCTTTTCCTTCAGTTACCATTACCTGTTTCATCGTTCACAATTCCTCAAAGTAATGGAAGTTACTTTCCGGCAAGCGCGTCGAGAATTCGAGCGCTGGCGTGGCCATCCCCGTAAGGGCTGATTCCCCGCGCCATCGTCTTGTAGTAACTGTCGTCGCTGAGAAGTTTATCGGTTTCGGTAAAGATCAATTCCCCATCATCACCGATGAGCTTCACGACACCCGCGTCGACGGCTTCTGGCCGTTCTGTTTTCCGACGCGTCACCAAAACTGGCTTCCCAAGCGCGGGCGCTTCTTCCTGTACTCCGCCGCTGTCGGTGACAATAACATAACTACTTTGCATAAACCACACGAACTCGGGATAGGGAAGCGGCGGTAACAGGTGAAAATTCTCAACATCGCCGAGTATATCATGAACGGGTTTTTGCACGTTTGGGTTTAAGTGGACTGGATAGACAAAAGCCGTGTCGGGGTGCTTTTCGGCGAGTCGTTTAAATGATTTGCAAATCCGCTCGAAGGGCGCGCCGAAGTTCTCGCGGCGGTGACCGGTGATGAGGACCATCCGCTTGTACTTTTCGAGGACAGGCGCGAAGTCCGCAACCGGGCAGGGCGCACCTTTGACCTTCTCCGTCATCCAAAGCAGAGCGTCGATAACTGTGTTACCAGTGACGACGATCTCGTTATCTGGGTAGCCTTCTTTAAGCAGGTTCTGCCGAGAGCCCTCTGTCGGTGGGAAGTGAAAGTCCGTCATGCAGGCGGCCATCTTGCGGTTCACCTCCTCGGGGAACGGGGCAAACTTATCCCAAGTACGCAACCCCGCTTCCACGTGCGCGACCTTCTTCCTGAGGTAGTAGGCAGAAAGTGCCGCCGCGAAGGCAGTAGTGGTGTCGCCCTGCACAATAACAACATCGGGGTCGTTATCGATTAGGACCTGTTCCATTTGGGAAATGATTCGGGCTGTCACGTGGAACAGAGATTGTCCCGGGGCCATGACGTTCAGGTCGACGTCAGGGGTGATATCAAATGCTCGCAAAACATCGTCAAGCATCTCGCGATGTTGTGCCGTAACAACAACTGTCGTTTCGAATTCTTCGCGTCGCTTGCGTGCAGCGAGCACCACGGGGGCGAGTTTGATAGCCTCCGGTCGGGTACCGAAAACGACCATGATTTTGAGGGGGGTCATGTGCTTATCTTAGACTTTCCGTTTTGTTGCGCTGCCGAGCAAATGGACTTCCGCATCGGCGGGAACGGACTTCTCCACGATCAGGTGCCGTGTGTCAAAGATGACTTTCCCGGCCAGTAGCTCGGGGTCCATGAACTTGAATTCGTCGTGATCGACGAGGTACACCACATACCGCGCCTTCTTGATCGCGCCCTTCAGCGACTCTTCGAGCGGATAGTCGTACTGCTCGACATGAGGGTCAAAGACGAGAATCTCCGCGCCGCTCTCGGCGAAATGACGGATGATCTCCAAGCACGGGCTCTCCCGCATATCGTCGACGTTGGCCTTGTAGGTCACGCCGAGGAACAAGATCGGTCCCGGGCCGCGGGATTCCAGGAGCGCCGCGATCTTTGCGATGACGCGTGCGGGCTGGGCGTCGTTGACCTCACGCGCATTGCGTATGAGGGGAGTGTCGTGAGGAGCTGCCTCCACCAGAAACCACGGGTCGACCGCGATGCAGTGGCCGCCGACGCCGGGGCCGGGTTGGTGGAGCTGCACGCGGGGGTGCTCGTTCGCGAGCCGGACGACGTCCCAGACGTTCGACCCCACCAATTCGCAGACCTTCGCCAATTCGTTGGCCAAGGCAATATTGACGTCTCGGTAGGTGTTCTCGGAAAGCTTCACCATTTCGGCCGTCGTGCAGTCAGTCTCGAAAATCCCGCCCTCGACGAACTCTCCGTAGATGTCCTTCGCCTTCCGCGCCGATTCGGAATTGATGCCGCCGATGATGCGATCGTTGCTGATAATCTCTCGCAGAATCGCCCCGGGGAGCACCCGCTCGGGCGAGTAGGCGAGATAAAAGTCCGTGCCGGCCGTCAGGCCAGATCGCTCCAGCACGGGGCGAAGGTGGTCGCGCGTGGTTCCCGGCGGCGATGTCGATTCGAGGATCACGACGCACTCTTTCTTCAGGTGAGGCAGGATGGCCTCGGCCGCGCTTAAAACATACGTGAGGTCCGCTTCGCGATAGGGTTTCATGCTCGGTCTGTCCGATTTGAGAAACGGCGTGGGAACGGCGATGACGTAGGCATCAGCGGGAGAAGGCTTCGTATCCACGTGCAACCGACCGCTTTGTAAGGCCGCCAGAAACGCAGACTCCAGACCCGGCTCCTCGATATGCACGGTGCCCGACGCGAGCTTCTCCACGACGTCCTCTCGGATGTCGCACCCATACACCTCAAACCCTCGATTCGCCATGGTGACGGCAGTTGGGAGGCCAATGTAGCCAAGTCCGATAACGCAGATTTTCATGGGAGTGCGGGGATCCTGATCCTGAAGTTTTGCTGAGACTACAATTGGTCTCCAGATAAAGCACGAATTCGGGTATCCGTTGGATCGCGAACGGCGCAACACCTAAGCCCGGCTTTGTGGTCGAACTGCTGGCCAGAATTCATTGTTCCATTCACCCAATCGGACACCGAAGGGCTACCGATTGGGGTTGTATTCGAATCTTTTTCCAGCGAGTTCGAAGTATGCGCCGGGCATACCGGGAAATGTTGTCGCGCGGACTCTCCTGTCGATTTCCTCTGAGGGCATGTTCAAATCAAGTCTGCAAAGCTCTTCCAACTCAACACGTCGGTAGGGCCTCCGCTGCCATTGCTCATTGCACGGTGGGAGG
>JAUIJJ010000345.1 GCA_030431385.1 bacterium
GATCCGTCGGTGTTCTACATCGACTCGCTGCCGAACATGAACCCTGACATGGTGAAGGAACGCCCGGTACCCTTCATTACAAAGGTGCGCGAAGCTCGCCCCGACACGCCCATCGTGCTCGTGGAGAACATCGTCTATCAGCGCAGCTACGTGCAGGCCCCCGGCGAAGGCGGCTGGGAAGCGAAGAACGCTGAGCTGAAGAAGCAGTACCAGATCATGCTCGACAAGGGCATCACCGGCATCCATTACGTCGAGGGCGACAATCTGCTCGGCACGGATGGTCTTGGTGCTGTCGATGGCACGCATCCCACGGACCTTGGCTACTTCCGTATGGCTGAAGCACTCACGCCTGTGCTGCGTCCGCTCGTGTAACAAGATGGTGCAGACGCTCACTGAAATCCGTGCGATGCTCGATGCCTATGGCCCGCTCACAGTTCGCTATTTTCTGACAAGTGCGCGCTATCGAGATAAGCTCGATTTCACAGACGACAATCTCAATGCTGCACGCTCCGCCCAGCAACGCCTCATCACGGCCACCCGTGAAGCGCGGCGTTTGCTGAGGGTCTACGACCTCCCCGAGGTCGGCGAGTCTTGGCGCAGCGACGAGCAGCTTGCGCCCGTTTGGCAGGAGTTCAGCGCCGCGATGAACGATGACTTCAACACCGCTCGCGCTCTCGGCGCGATGAATCAGTTCATCACGGCGATCAATCAGGCCACCACAGAACTAGAGAAGGGACGCGATGAAGCATTGGCAGGCAGCATCGCCATGCGACTCGCGATGCTTTCTCGAATGCGTTGGGTTCTCGGGATCACAGAAGAACTCGAACCCGCCGATACGGAATTGGACGAGGACACCCTCGCCGGATTGCGCGGACTCGTCTCGAAACTGTCGAACGGAGCATCTGAGGAAATCGCGAGTGATGAGCTTATGTCTCACTTGATCGAATTGCGCGCAAGTGCACGTAAGTCAAAGGACTTCGCCGCCGCCGATACGATCAGGAACGGGCTGCAAGAGCTCGGCATTCTCCTCGAAGACAAACCCGGGGAGACGATCTGGAAGAAGGCCTGATCGATGAACCGGGTTGCGGCTTGCTGCCTCGTGTAGTTTAGTGGGGGTAGTCCTTCAGGAGTCTTCCAATGACCGACGATCAGCGATTCACGCGTCGCCAGGCGCTCGGCATGCTCGCCGTTCTAACAGCCACCGGTGTCGTCGCTACAGACGCAGTGGGGCAGCAGCCTACTTCTGCAACGCTTACTTTGGACAGGGAATCATTGCGCGCTGCCGAGCGGCTCGTGGGGGTCGACTTTACCGACTCCGAACGCGACCTCATGATGGAGGACGTGAAGGAAGCGCTCGAAGGATTTAAGCGCGTTCGCGAAATCCCCATTCCCAATAGCGTCCCGCCAGCGATCTCGTTCAGCCCACTGCTCCCCGGTACGGAGCTCACCGAGATCCCCGAACGCACCGCGCCAAACTACACGCGGTTTACGCGTAAACCCACCGGCAGCGGAGATCTCGCATACATGACGATTGTCGAGCTTGGTGCGCTCCTTCGGACGGAGCGCGTCACGTCGGTCGAGTTGACCGAGCTCTATCTTGGACGGCTCGAAGAGTTCGACCCGGAGCTCCACTGTGTCATCACTCTTACGAAGGAGCGCGCGCTCCGGCAGGCTCGAAAGGCCGACAGAGAACTAAAGGCAGGGTTCGACCGCGGCCCCCTTCACGGTATCCCCTGGGGGGCGAAAGATCTGCTCGCCGTTGCCGAGTACCCAACCACTTGGGGCGCGACGCCGTACAAGGATCAGGTGATCGATGAAACCGCAACGGTGGTGGAGCGCCTCGACGAAGCCGGCGCGGTGCTCGTCGCCAAGCTTACGCTGGGCGCCCTCGCATACGGAGATGTTTGGTTCGGCGAAATGACGCGAAACCCTTGGAATCTTGAGCAGGGTTCAAGCGGTTCATCGGCAGGTTCTGCCTCGGCGGTTGCTGCCGGGTGCCTACCATTTGCTATTGGCTCAGAGACGCTGGGGTCGATTGTCTCGCCGTGTACGCGCTGCGGAGCCACAGGACTACGGCCGACCTTCGGCGCGGTCAGTCGTCACGGCGCGATGGCCCTGAGCTGGACGATGGACAAGCTCGGCCCGATCACGCGCACTGCCGAGGACGCCTCGCTGGTACTCGAGGCAATTCACGGCGCTGATGGGTTCGATTCAACCGTCCAGAAAAACTACGAGTACCGAAACCCCTCCTCTGGGTTCGGCGGGTTGCGCATCGGTTTCGTGAAGTCAGATTTTGAGGGAGAAACAGCAAGCGCACAGAACGACCTTCAGGTCCTGGACGACCTGAAGAACATCGGCGCGAAACTCGTCGAGGTATCGATACCTGATCGCATTCCAGCCGGTGATCTGCTCAACATCCTCATGGTCGAAGCCGCTGCGGCATTTGATGATCTCACGCGCAGCGGGCGCGATGATTTGATGGTTCGACAGGTGCGCGCAGCCTGGCCGAATCTCTTCCGAGCGGCGCAGTTGGTCCCCGGCGTTGAGTACATTCGCGCTAACCGGCTGCGTACGCTGCTGATGGAGGACATGGCGGAAGTTTTCGAGGACGTAGATTGTTACGTCGCTCCGAGCTTCAGCACGTCGCTCATTGTCACGAACCTCACGGGACATCCAGCGCTCGTGATGCCCAATGGCTTCGATGAGAATGATTCGCCCACGTCGATTACATTCACGGGGAATCTCTATCGCGAGGATCAGTTGGTTCAGGTCGCCAGAGCATGGCAGGAGTCAACCATCCACCACCGGCTGCATCCGGATCACTTCACGCAGTAGCCTTTCGAGTACTACTCGGGGAGTTCCCGCGGGCGCTCGGGGATGACTTCTCGGCGCTTCTTCTTCGCGAGGCCTCGCGCGTATTCCTGCATGTCGACGTACTTGTCGTGGAGGTCAACGATCTCTGCGCCGATGAGTTCTTCGAGCACGTCCTCAAGCGTGATAACGCCCTCCATTCCGCCATGCTCATTCGATACGACGAAAATGTGATCGCGCGACTCGAGGAGTTGGGCGAGCACCTCATTGGCGGGCATCGTTTCGGGGATAAAGCGGACTTCGCGGGCAAGCTCCTGAAGCTGCGTCGCGGCCGCTTCCTCCTCGGTGCTGTTGAGGAGCGTGTCGAATACATCGCGCCGATAGACAATTCCCGTTACTCGGTCGGGATCGTTGTCGCGGCAAAGCGGCAACCGACTGTGGACCCAGTGCTCGGAATGCGTCGTGACCATGTTGAGCGGCATTTCCGCAGGCAGGCGAAACACCACCGTGCGCGGAGTCATGATCTCGTGAACGGTCTTTTCCTTGAGCTTGAGCGCGTTGATAATCCAGCGGCTTTCCTCGGGGCGGATCGCGCCTTCCTCGGCGGCCATCTTCACTTGGCTGACGAGCTCAACCTCGCTGACTGTGTGCTCTTCCAGACTTGCCTGCTTAATTCGACGGGTGACCCACTGGCTCATCCAAACGAAGGGGATCAGCGCCCATACCAGGCCTTGAATCGGGTATGAAGAAATCGGTGCGAGCCGCTGCGCGTAGAGCTCCATCGCGACCGTGTCCCACAGCATCTTCGGGTAGTCGCCGCGCCAGTCTTCTTCGCCCTGGACGACGAGCGCCTCGAGCATGCGGCCGACCTGCTCCCAGGTGTCCGCGAGCGCAAGCGGGGTCCACAGCATCTCGCCGGTCGCGATCCCGAGCTCGTGCGGCCGCGCGACGACGAGCGGGTCGATCGAGCGGAAGATCGGGTACGCCGTCGTCTGGCCCGTGCCGTCGAACGCAAGAGCGCTATTCCCTGAGCAATCGCTGCTCCAGGTAGCGCCGCTCAGAGTAGCGTCATTGCCATAGCCCGTGCTGTCGGCTGCAGTGCTGCCGGAGGCTTCATCCATCTTCCAATGGCCTACTAAGCCGTAGAGATCGGAAACTTCAGCGTCGCTAAGTGGACGGTTGTAAAGCCGAACGTCAAATAGCCGTCCGTCAAGGGTATGGTCAAACGCTGTTTCCGCTATGTTGTTGTCAGTTCGAGCCACTTGCCGAGGTAGTCCGACATATCCAGTCGCTACAACCTGGCCGTCAGAGAATAGCTTTGCGTTACCACTCTCATCGATCACCGCGACGGCGTGTTTCCATGTCCCAGTTTCCGGCACGCCGGAGCTCTCTGTGAGATCACGCCATGAT
>JAUIJJ010000346.1 GCA_030431385.1 bacterium
AATTCATCACCTTTCCCTATCTAACAGCTATCGACCTGGAAGCGACGGTCAATGCTTTACTAGAAGGTAAAAACCCTGTAGCTAATTTTTTCCAGATCTGCGATGAACGACGCTTCGCGCTGGCGCGCAGCGCTCTGGTAGAACGCGAAGACTCCCCCGACGACAATGAGCATTGTGAGGAAGAGAAAGCTAGCGGCGATCCCCATGCGCCGCTGGCGCTCACGCTGGGCGACTTGCTGCTCTGCGGCACCGATCTCTTCGAGAAGCGATGCGCCCTCATCTGTCTCGGCGATTCGTTCGGCCTGTAACCGCGCGAGAACGAGGTCTTTGTTTGCCAGCGCAGCGCGGCAATGGGACTCCTGAAGCCGCTCGCGCAGCGACTCCAGCCTCGGGTTTTCATTCCAAAGCGAACGCGCTTCCTCCAACTGGACGTGGCACTTGCCGAACTCCCGGTAGGTGAGGCTGCCTCCATCCAGCGCGCCCTCCACCAACCTGGACAACTCAAGGCTGTGGGTGCGTTGCGTTGCGCCGCTCATGTAATCTTGAATGCTTTTGATAAGGTCGCGAACCGAGCCGAATCGCCTCCCGCGCTCGCGGTGGAGGGCGCGCATCGCGATCTCCTCCAGCTGCTGCGGAACAAGTCGGTTCGGCGCGCGTTTCGTCGGCCGCTCGACCTTCCCTGCGGCGGCCTTCTTCAGCACCTCTTTCGAGACGTCGCCCGAGTGGGGCACGGTCAGCGTAAGAAGTTGATAGAGGATGCCGCCCAGAAGATACACATCGGTCCACTCGCCGATTTCCGCCGCAGACCTGAGAGTCTGTTCCGGTGCCATATACGCTGGCGTTCCCGCCGGATTGGAAGCGGTCATCGGGGTGGGCAGTTTCGTCGAGCGAATCTTCCGTGGTATCTCGGTCGAGTCCCTATCCGGAAGGTGAACCGCCAAGCCCCAGTCCATCAGGAGGACTTCGCCGAACTCGCCGAGCATCACCTGAGAAGGTTTCAAGTCGCGGTGAATGATCCCCTTCGAGTGCGCAAAATCCACCGCTTGGCAAACATCGATGAGTATGGGGAGATGCCGCGCTAGAAACTCAGGCGAGGGGAGCTTGCGATCTGCGTGAATCGCCTCGTGCCAAGGCGTGCCGCGCACGAGTTTCATCGCAAGCAAAGGTTGCCCCGCCTCGTCGAATCCGAGGTCGTGCACGGGCACGATGTTCGGGTGTTCGAGGCCAGCAGCGGCGAGAGCTTCTTGACGGAACAGCGCTAACATCTCCCTGCGGCGATCGATGCTTGATTCCTGCGAGAACCCCTTTTCCTTGAAGTAATCCTCGCGCACCATTTTAACGGCGATCACGCGGCTCAGCGATACCTGCAACGCCTCCCAGATGACTCCACACCCGCCCCGCGCGACCAGCTTCTGGAGCTGAAAAGAAGCCGGCCCAGATCCAACTCCCCCGCCATCGGTCGACACAGGAATCGGCTCTGCCTCGTTAGGCTCCATCGTAGGGAGCGTCGGTTCCGGGACTCGCGACATCGTTGGCACTTCGTCCGCCAGTACCGATTGGAGCACAGGGTTGAAGGTGGACTCCGGGCCGGCGGCGACGTGCAGGGTATCAAGAAACTCTGTGGATTCGCTATCCATTAGTCCCGCCCATTCGGTGATCGATGAGCCATCCCTAGGTGATATGAGCGCCACTGGACAAGTCTGAATTGTTGATCTTTGTCTAACAGAGGACAGTTTCCGGGAATTGATTTATCAGCTTGCCCGTCTCCCGGTTACTAGTCACCGTGTATTGAGGGCCTTGGGGAGAATCAGGACAGGACACAATGGACTCAGGTAGCGAGAAACGAATCAGTCGAGCAATGATCTCCCTTGAGGGGTTGTCCGTGGGTGACGCCATGGGCGACGCGTACTGTCAAATGGACGAAAGCGCCCGCATGAAACGGCGGCTGGTGACGGCGCCGTGGTACTACACCGATGATACGGTAATGGCGAAAGCGCTCGTTGAGTTGCTCTCGCAGGACGGCACGGTCGACCAGGATAAGTTGGCGGACTATTTCGTGCGCAACTTCCGTCTCGATCCGACCCGTGGATACGGCGGCGGAATCAACGAGATCATTGAGAAGATGAAAGAAGGCGCCCATTGGCGTGATGCCTCAGCTGGCCTCTATGGCGGCGCGGGGTCTTATGGCAATGGAGCGGCGATGCGGGTTGCGCCCCTTGGTGCGTACTTTGCCGACGACTTCGAACTCATGAAACAACAGGCCCGCGCCCAAGCGGAAGTCACCCATGCTCACGTCGATGGACAGGACGGCGCCATCGCGGTCGCTCTCGCGACCGGGTGGGCAGTCGGTTGGCGAGCGACCTTCGGCCATACGCCTGACGAGCTCTTCCGCTTCGTCATCGATCAACTGGAGCCAGGGCTCATTCGAGACGGCATTGAGAAAGCAAAGAACCTCCCGCTGGAATACGCGATCGAGACCGCTTCCCGCGTTCTGGGGAACGGTACAAACAAGACCGCCGTGGACTCGGTCCCGTTCTGCCTGTGGTGCGCCGCCCGCCACATTGATAACTTCGAGGAAGCAATCTGGACGACGATCTCCGCCGGTGGCGACATGGACACGAACTGCGCCATCGTGGGAGGCATCGTCGCAATGAGCGTCGAGCGTGACGGCATTCCTTGCGAGTGGATTCAATCGAGGGAGGACCTGGACGTTCGGTCCTTCCGCGAGGATAACCAGGCTTGATCAACCTCAACGGTCACGAAATCCGAGGATTCATTTTCGATATGGACGGGGTGTTGCTGGATAGCCAACACCAGCACCGCGAGTCATGGGTCTATTGGGCCCGAGAGGCCGAAATCGATGTCGCGATGGATGAGTTCATGGCGACCTACTTCGGGAAATCGCTCGGCGAGATTCTTCCCGTTTTTTTCCCGGACCGCGTCGATGATGCGGAGTTCCTTCACGAGATGGGTGAATTGAAGGAACGCGAGTATCGGCGGATGCTTCGTGCAAACTCGCCAGGCCCGATCCACGGACTGCCCGAGTTCCTCGCCAAGGCCAAGTCGCTCGGTGTGCCAATGATCGTAGGCTCCAGCGGCCCCAATGAAAACGTGCAAACCACGATAGAGGTTTTACGATTTCAGGAGTACTTTCCCCAGTGGGTCAGCGGCGATCACGTCGAGAGAGGCAAACCCGACCCTGCGATCTTTCTGAAGTGTGCCGAGTTGCTGGCATTGGCGCCCGAACATTGCCTTGTCTTTGAAGACTCCCTGCCCGGGCTCGAAGCGGCAAAGAACGCCGGAAGCCCTGCCATCGCGCTGACGACCATGCACGAACCTGCGGAGGTCATGAGCCTCGCTGAGTTCGTAGCACCGGAATTCGCTTCCATCGCACAGCATCTCTACCAATAGCGCGGTGCGCCATCGTTTGGAATCTGCGTCTGATGTGAATGAAATGGTGCAGGTGAGAGGACTTGAACCTCCACGGGTTGCCCCACTGGATCCTAAATCCAGCGCGTCTGCCAATTCCGCCACACCTGCACGAGGCGAGGCGCTATTAATGGGATCGCTCCCCCGCCCGGCAAGAGAAATCCAGCTTCAATGAGCCTCTTTCTGGATTTGAAGATCAGCCCGAAGAACGTGCTCCTCATGGGTGTGAGAAACACTGACCCGGTCCAGCGCATTGATGAATCGGGCGAAGGATGAATCCATGTTGATGTCGAGGTTCTGGTGGGAATCCTGCCTGCTCCCGTGAACGGTACACATCACCCGGTCGACTTCTTTCAGGTACTGATATTCGCCACTTTCCGGGCAATAGTAAGTGACGCCATACTTCGCCTGAGAAACTTGCGGGATGTCGGCGATTTCGACGCCATAGATTTTCCGGATTAGATACACGGGAATGATATTCTCGTGACAGGCTAGGCGCATCCGTTCGGCCCAATAGTACATCAAGTCGTCGCGGAATCGATGGATCGCATCCAGATTGATGGACGCCAGTACATGCTCTGGGGCGGGATCATCTTCAATCGCCTCGGCATGATCGATGAGCTTGCGCAGCAACTCGCCTCTCGTAGCGACCACGATTCGCGAGTCTTGCAGTGTGACATGAAAGCGGATTCTCATGCCAGAGAGGTCTAAACTGAACGCATGGATTTTGTGCCCTTTGTACGGAGGCAACTGAACAGCATCCCACGAGGTGAC
>JAUIJJ010000012.1 GCA_030431385.1 bacterium
ACCCCACCTTGATTACGCGTTTCAGAAGTTTGGCCCAAACGACGCTCGTGTTGCGAAAGACATCGGAGAGATCGACGCGATCGCTGGCAATCTGATCGACCACTTTCAATCGGCCGGCTATCGCGTGATTGTTTTAAGTGAATACGGAATTGTAGAGGTCTCCGGCGCAGTGCATATCAACAGACACTTGCGCGAGGCGGGGTTGATTTCCGTTCGCGAGGAGAACGGCCTTGAGCTTCTCGATCCCGGTGCGAGCGCGGCATTCGCAGTCGCGGATCATCAAATCGCTCACGTCTACGTCAACGACCCTACTAAGTATGACCTGACTCTTCAAGCATGTACCAACGCGCCAGGCGTTGACCTTGTGTTGGATCGTCCCGCGCAGGAAGCGCGAGGTATCTCGCACGAACGGTCGGGCGATTTTGTTTTGGTTTCGAAACCCGATATGTGGTTTAGTTACTACTATTGGTTGGACGATGCAAGAGCGCCGGACTTCGCGCGCACTGTCGACATTCACCGTAAACCCGGCTACGATCCCGTTGAGCTATTCCTCGATCCCGCGCTTCCCCTTGGAAAGCTAAGCGTCGCGGTCAAGGTCGCGAAACGAAAACTCGGGTTCAGGGGCTTGCTGGATGTGATTCCACTGGACACCAATTTGGTTAAGGGTTCGCACGGCAGAAGCGACAACCCTCCTGACCAGCAACCGATTCTGGTTACCGATGGCGAGTTACCTGTCGAGTCGGATGTGATTGACTGTTCGGCGGTGCATGATATTATCATCTCGACCTTATTCGGGAAGCACTGATGTCTGATTTGTTGCAACAAGTCGATTCGCAACTGCGCGAACACGGAACCGGACCCCATTCATTTGAAGTCGTTCTGGATTTGTTGCTAGCTCACTTCGAATGCGCCCTCGGCACAGTTCATAAGCTGGATAATAGCACGGGGCTATTGACGATGGTCGCTCATCGCAACATGCCGCAGGCGTTAATGAATCGCGTTTCCGTCATCCCTATTGGTAAGGGTATGGCCGGGTTGGCGGCGGAACGGCGCGAGGCTGTCCAGGTCTGCAATCTTCAAACCGACGATTCGGGCACAGCAAAGCCAGCGGCGAAGATCACCGGTATGGAGGGCTCGATCTCCTTTCCAATGATTCATAAAGGAACCGTTGTGGGGACGATGGGGGTGGCCAAGCCGACCGTCGCTGAGTATCCCGAAGAGGATGTTTCGCTGCTCTTGAAGGTTGGCGAAATCGCCGCTCGACATTTGAATGCCGAGGCCAGTTCTCAGTAGGGTTTACATCTCTATCCGAAGGGCACGATTCATGTCTCTCATCGCACTTTCTGTCATCGTGTATTCTGTAATCGTTACACTGTTAACTCTGGGTTTCCTTGTCGTATGGAAAACCAGCGGACGTAACCGGATGGTTCTGGTCATGTATGTCGCGCTTGAAAGCATGCTGACGCTCGCTTTTGTCGCGTGGCTCTTCTTCAGCGGCGCGATTCCCGGAGGCTCGTAGCGTTCCCGGTTAGAGCTCTGGTACTTGAGCCGTCGGATCGATTTCGAACTCCAAACCATCGTGCCCGAGGTCGATGCCTTCGGGTAGCTCTGCGTTCGTAGTCTCGTGGTCCAAGTCGTGGGTGATGTGAGTAAACCAGGTGTGTTCCGCGCCGATTCGCTGAGCGATCGCGGTCGCCTGTTCGATGTTGAGATGTGTCGGGTGCGGCTTGTGTCGGAGCGCATTGAGGATCAGATACCTGACGCCCTCCATCCTACGCAGCGTTTCCTCTGAGATATAGCTCGCGTCGGTCACATACGCAAAGTTCCCGATTCGGAAGCCAATGATCGGCAGCTCGCCGTGGAGGACCGGCAGCGGCAGCACCGGGTGTCCGAGCACCTCGAAGGGCTGGTTCTCATCTATCTGCACGATGTTGATTTTTGGGATGCCGCCGCCGATGTGCTTCGGTGCAAAGACGTAGTCGTAGCGGGCGCGGAGGTTATCCAGTGTCCCCTCAGATGCATAGATGGGCATAATTATTCCCATCTTCCAGTTGTAGATTCGGATCTCGTCGAGGCCGTTCACGTGGTCGCTGTGACCGTGGGTGAGGAGGATCGCATCGAGTTGGTTAATCTTCCACCTAAGCGCTTGCTCGCGGAAATCGCAGCCACAATCGATGAGAATCGATTGGTCCTTGTTCCGCAGCAGAATGCTGGAACGAAGGCGGTTATTGCGTGGGTTCGTTGAAGTGCAGACGTCGCAAGTGCAGGTGATCACAGGGACTCCGGCGCTTGTGCCGGTGCCGAGCATCGTGACGGTTAGGTGTTTGTCTGATTGCGTACTGATGGCGACGCCCCCTAGATTCTGTCATTGAAATTGCTCGGGGATGGTGGTGGCAACCATTGCTGTCCGCGGGAGAGTATTTCGGGGAGAAGGGTGGCAGTTCGGTTGCTGAGACGAGCTAAAGCCAATAATTGGAATGTCTACAGGTAGCGGTTCAACAAAAACTGGCGGGCTTACTCCAAAGCGAAAGCTGATGATGCTCGGCTTTGGCGAGGGCGAGCGCCTGCTGCTACCGGACAATCTGACGGACCTGTTCTCTGTCAGGTTTGCCTACATGAGCGACAGTCTGTCCCGGAAACACCTCCAGGACATGGATATCGTCTTGGTGAACCTCGACCGTCGATCAGGGCTTGCTGCGCGCATGGCGAGCATTCAGGCGAGTTCTTCCGCGCCGCTCCCCCTGATCACCTTCGGCGCGTCTCGACCGGGCATTGAGGTCTTTCAGGATCTCAAGCCAATCGGTCACATTGTTCCGCCGCTCGACGCAAGCTACCTGCAGGGATTGTGCGACGCGTCGGTCTTCGACAGGCGCCAGATTCTGACCCTCGATTCCCAGCGAGAGAGCGTCCGCCGGCTTTGGGAACTCAGCAGCGCACTCTTGAGAGTCACCCGACGCGAGCAGCTTCCGCAGGCTCTCGGTACGATCATGCCAGAGCTGATGAAGGCGAGCCTGGTCTCCATCTGCATGCCCGAGACGGAGAGTCCACTCATCTACTTTTGGACGCGACCGGCACTCGGCCAAGAGGCTATCGATCTTCTCGAAGCGCATCTCGAAGAGAGCTGGGCTGGCGTCCGCCCTGACGTCCGAGCAAGTTTCGAATGGGTCGAGAAGCTCGAAATCGCCGAGACGCGATCTCCCTCACCAACCATTTCCAAGAACTCTTTTATCTCCGCACCGATCTCGCTGCAGGGGCGCCCGGTTGGCTTCCTGACAGTCCTACCGCTCGAACAACCTCGCCCGAGCGAGGATTGGCTGAAGACGTTCTTCGTCGTGAGTGATCTCGTGAATGTGCTGCTGCACAACCTCGACTTGCGTGATCAGCTGAGCTATCGGGCCACTCACGATGGTCTAACCGGGTTACTCAACCGGCAATCCATACTCGAAACGCTCGAAAAGGAATGCCGCCGCGCGCGGCGCTATCACGGCTCCGTCACGGTCGTCATGGTCGACCTCGACCACTTCAAGCAGATCAACGACACCATGGGGCATTTGATGGGGGACGAGGTCCTTCGCCAGTCTACCGCCCGACTTTTGGAGTCCTTGCGTGAGTTCGACATCGCGGGTAGAACCGGCGGTGAGGAGTTTTTGGTGCTGCTCCCCCACGTCGACGGAGAAGGCGGCATGACGTGGGCGCGGCGTTTCCAGAGCCTCCTCTCCAACACGCCAATCGCGACGAAACAGCAGCAGGTGGAAGTCACAGCGAGCTGCGGCGTTGCGAGCTGCACAGACGAGGATTGCCATGTCGACCGGCTCGTCGCCATGGCGGACAGTGCACTGTACAGCGCCAAGAACGCAGGAAGAAATCGCGTTACGCTGGCCGATGCGCGCCACGTACCAGAGATCGTCACCCCCAGCCAAGCCAACCACGTCCCCGAGAGCGACTTCGACGAAGATACCGTTTAGGTCGCTTGTCTCAGTTCCTGACTGAATGACCGCTCGCTGAGGCGGTGGCGTTCTACGTCAGCGCCGCACAACGCGCATCCAGGCATCAACAAGGGCGAGTGTGCTCACGGGTGGGCGTCGTAGCTGTTGTACTTGTTCATCGCGCCCTCGGCCGTGCCTGCGACAATCTCCTCCACAGCGTCAGAGGCGATCTCGACCATGTGATCGCTCAGCTCGCGGCGCTCGCCGCGGGCTGGCCCGAGTACATAGGCCGAGAGATCGCGCACAGGATGATCGGGCTGGCAGCCGATTCTCAGGCGCGGGAACTGGTCGTTGCCGAGGTGTTGGATGATATTCCGAAGCCCGTTGTGTCCGCCGTGGCTGCCTTTCATTCGAATGCGCAACCGGCCGTAGGGCAGATTCACGTCGTCGGTAATCGAGAGTATGTTCGCGCCTTCGATTCCGTAGTAGTCGGCGGTGGCCGAGATCGGCTCGCCGGAGAGATTCATGAAGGTCGTCGGCATCATGAGGAGAACCCGCGACCCCTTGATGGTGCCGTCCGCGACTTCGGCGCGGGCTTTCTTCGACGAGGTCCAGCGCATGGAGTGGCGACTCGCCAACATCTGGACGACCTCGAAGCCAAGGTTGTGGGGCGTGTTGGCGTACTTGCTGCCGGGATTTCCCAGCCCTGCAATCAGCCACGCAAAGGGACCGCTACCGCTCAAATCCTCGACCTGCCTTTTCTTGCTGGAAAACGGCCACACTTATCGGTGAACCTTTCCCCGGTATCGATGCTACCGGAAACCTGCGGAGGCTTTTCGCCCGTCCCATGGAGGAACAAGAGAAAACTCAACCCACGGAGTCGGAGCTGCTCGCCGGCGGCCGGCGCATCGCTGGGCGACTGACCGAGGCGGGCTTCGAAGCGTGGTTCGTCGGCGGCTGCGTGCGCGACCAGCTTCTTGATCTTCCGCTCAAGGACATCGACATTGCCACCGATGCCACCCCCGATCAAGCGGCGACGCTGTTTCCCGGCTCGCGCTTCGTCGGCGCCCGCTTCGGCGTTCTCATCGTGAACGAAGGGGGCATCAACTTCGAGGTCACCACTTTCCGCCGCGACGGGCTCTACCTAAATCACCGCCACCCGGAAACCGTGGAATTCGGCACCATGGAGGACGACTCACGGCGTCGCGACTTTACCATCAATGCGCTCTACCAAGACCCAACAACGGGCGCTATTCGGGATCTCGTCGGCGGCCAGAGCGACCTCGAAGGAAAGCTTCTCCGCTGCGTCGGAGACGCGCGGCTACGATTCAAGGAAGACGCGCTTCGCCTGTTGCGCGCGGTCCGGTTCGCAACGCGGTTGGACTTCCAGATCGAAGAACAAACCTGGGAAGCGATGTGCGAGCTCGCGCCGACGATTGAATACATCAGCCCGGAACGGCACCGCGAAGAACTCACGCGGATCCTCACCGGCCCTGCACCGGGGCGCGGGATGCGGCTCATGGACGAATGCGGACTTCTCCACTTTGTACTCCCCGAAATCGAGGCACTCAAGGGTGTCGAGCAGGGACCGCAGTACCATCCAGAGGGCGACGTGTTCGTCCATACCTGTCTGGTGCTCGACAAGCTGGAGCTGAAAACGCCGATCACGGTATGGGCGGCGCTGCTCCACGATGTCGGTAAACCCGCCACCTCTCGACGAACTGGCGACAGGATTTCATTTCACGGTCACGAGAGCGTCGGCGCGAAAATGGCCCGCCAGATCATGCGACGATTCCGCGCGTCGTCCGATGAAACTCATGCGATCAGCGACATCGTTGCCTCTCACATGAAGTTCATTGACGCGCAGAACATGAAGCGCTCGACGCTCCGCCGCTTCATCGGAAGAGAGACGATCGATAGCGACCTCGCCCTTCACCGGGCCGACGCGCTCGGATCAAACGGCAATCTGGAATACTACAAATTTGTGAAGGATCAGATCCAGGAATTCGCAGAACAACGGCGCCCACCTGTCCCTCCTCCACTGTTGAACGGCAACGATCTGATCGCGATGGGCTACGAGCCCGGTTCGTTGCTAGGGATTATTCTCGCAGAATTGCAGGAAAAGCAGCTGGAGGAAGAGATTACCAACATCACCGACGCCCGCAGATGGGTCCTCGACAACTTCCCTTTCTAAAGAAAACCACCCCGGCAGCGCGATGGCTGCCGGGGTGATTAGTGGTTCAGATTGTCGTTAGCGCGGGCCGTTACTCGACCTTACGAACGCGAACTTCTGAAAGGTAGACCGACGTATCGGCGAGGCGAGTCTCGTGCGGCGTCCACAGCCAGTCGAAGCTGATGTGGATCTGGTTGCCGTTGATCTCTTCCGGGACGAACTTGTACAGGCGGAAAAGTTTGCCTTCGGCCGTCGGGACGAGTTCCAAGTTGCCTTCGCTCTCGACGTTGAGCGTTACGCCGCTCTGGAACGAGCCGTCATTCACACGGACGCGAACCGTCGGAACAGTGTGCCGCGTTGTGACGTCGATATCTGTCGAGACAACGAATGCGAATTCGTAGATGGCGCCGGACTCGAGCTGCACGTCATCCAGGACGCCAGTCCAGAAACCGAAGGAAACGCCGTCGAAGGACGGGTCACCCTTGATGCAAAGGCCGCGATCAGTCGACGTTCCGGTCGGAGCGAGGAGGCCCGGGGCCGTTCCGTATGACCAGTTGTTGGACTTGCTGCCAGTGAAGTCGAGCGTCCACTCAGTCGGCTCGGGCGGTGTGCAATCGCCGGACTGAGGGGCGTTGATGTCCTGCGCCAGTGCGCCGTCGATGCCTTCACGCCAGATAGCGATGCGGTCAATGCGGTGGTGCTGTGAGCGGCCGGAGAACTGAATGCGGTGCTCGCCAGCGGTCATGTAGCGACGGTAGGGAGGGAACTCGAAGGAGCCGTGGTGCGGCTCGAAGACCGTCTCCCACGTCCACACGAACGGGTTGCCTGTCGTGAAGCACTTCGTGAAGCCTTCATTGTCGATCTGAATCCATGTGTCGTTATCGAGATCGGAGGTTGAGTTGTCTTTGCGCGAGCGGAAGCTGACATAGTACCAGCCTTCGTTTTTGATTTCGAAAGTGTATTCGAGCTGGACACCCTGCGGGCCGCCGAAGCTGCTGCTGTTGGCGAAGCGGACGTAGCCCGAGCCGCCGTATCCGGCGATATTGTTCTCGGTCGACCAACCGGTGCCATCCGTCGAAGCGCTTTCGGCATCGATGATGATGATACCATCGTTTTCATTTTCGCAGAACGGGCCGACAGTGCCGGCGGTCAAGATGCCCGGAACACAAAGGGCCAGGGCTAGTAGCGTACTTACTAAAAGTCGCATGGGGTACTTCTCCTCCTGAGGTTTGGTACTACAAGTTTGGACGCGTGAACTAGGTTCCTCGGCCATCGGTCCCCAACGGATGAGCGATCAGTCGCCACAACGGCAAGAAAATAATTGTGACTTTTTTCGCCGCAATATCGCGGGGCGGCAGCAGTATAGCACAGGACGGGAGAATTGGCAACCTGAGCGGGGTCTGGAATCTCAGTTCTACGTCAGTTTCGCGATCTCGTGTCGAAATCGGGCGGAAGACTCAACCACGTTCGTTAAACCTGTAAAGCGAAAATATCCGCTTTGCGCCAACTAACGGGCGAGCTTTAATCCACTCCTTGACGAATCGCAGGATTCGTGCGCACTTGCCGAATTTGGAGGCTTTTTCCCGATGCCGATCGAACTCATCTCCCCCGAAAATGCCCACGATCTCATCACGAAACACCCGGAAACACAGGCTATCGACGTGCGTACGCCCGCAGAATACGCCGCCATCCACATCGATAATTTCACCGCGAAACCCCTGTCCACGATCGACAGGAACAGCTTCGCCGATGAGGAGGCCACGATCGTTCTGCTGTGCCGATCCGGCGCCCGCGCTCAAAAAGCAGCTGACATGATCGATTCCGAGAACCGGTCGATCAAGATTGTCGAAGGGGGGTTGATGGCGTGGGAAGCTGCGGGATTGCCCGTCGTGCGAGGGAAAAGCTCTGCCCTACCCCTCGAACGTCAGACGCAGATCGCCATCGGCTCGCTGCTGCTGATTTTCGTCAGCCTTGGTTGGTTCGTCCACCCAGCGTTCTTTGCTCTGATCGTGGGCATGGGGTGCGGACTGATCTTCGCCGGCGTCAGCGGAACGTGCGCGCTGGGGCTGTTCATTGCGAAAATGCCATGGAACCGTGCGCCAAAGAGCTGACCTCGCCAGGATCAGGTGATCTCAGTAAACGCTCGTGTACTTTCGTTGTGAGACTCTCGGTAGAAGCGTGGTAGGGTAAAGTAACTCCCCAACAGCTTGTGCGCGAAGCTCCCCTTGTCGAAGAGTGGCGTCGCGAGTGCCTTCGCCATTTGATACTTGATAAGCACACGCAGCACCTTCATCGTGCCCCGCGCCTTCGTCCAGGCTTCCGCGTACTGATCGTTCTTCTGAAGTTCGCGCGCCGCATCGAGCAGCTCACGAGCCTCTGCCATGCGCGACGTTTTCATCGTCCCCGCCCTGAGTCGGCGGAGTTGATCTTCGATCATTTCGACTTTCGCAATTCGCACCTCCGCTTCTTCGATCGCGAGCTGCGCTACTCCGCCGAGGCGCTGACTCATGTGGCTCGCCAGTTCCTCGCAGCGTTGGGCGCCGGGGCTGAGTAGGATCAGCCCAGTCAGTTCCAGCGGACCGACCTTGAAACGCATCGACCCATGGGAATCCCGCAGCATCTCCAACCGGTGAGGCGTCGGGAAGTCCATACGCCACGCGCTTAGCCCCGTGGCGCCATCGAGTTTGAGCGAGACCTCGGCCCGCTCCATGGTCGCCTCGTCGATGAAGAAATCTTCCTCGTACCCTTCCATCCTTAGCACGATGAGGAGCTCTAGCCCATGGCGGATCACTCGCGCGCTGAGCCGGGGATGCCCGGATTCGACTTCCGCTGCGGGTTCCGGACGCCCCTCCGCAAAGAAGTCGTGTAGGACCGCGATCTCCTGGGCGAGAATCGCCGCCTCGCACAGCCGGTCGCGCCCGGAGTAGGGCGGGCTGCCGAGGAGCGCTTCGTGGAAATCGAGAAAGATGCCGCGCACCCCGCTGCCGAGCAGGTCGTAGACTTGGAGGCGGAGCAGCTCCGGATCGGGCGGCAGCAGGTCCTGCCGCTTGAGGAACTCCAGCGTCGAGAGCCACGGAAACCATTGAAGCGGATCGTTTGGGTAGTTAGCGACGTCCGGCTCGTCGGACCAAAGGCCCGCGCGACGCTCTCTGGTCGACGGAGTGACGCGCAGGTCAGTGCAGTAGCTCGGACGCGGCGGCAGGCGGTTGGCCGCGTGCATCATCTCCTCGAGAGGCTGGCCGGGGTGCTGCTGAGGAACCCTCGGCCCGGGATGTCGCTCCGACTCGTCGGTCATCGGTACGAAAATGTCCTGCGCCCGGAGCCAATCAGACCTGAGGTGCAGCAAGTTCACTGGCATAAAAATCGGATGAAAGAGGTCGGCAGAGCGGACGGCGTCGCGCTCCGCCAGCCAATCGTCGAGCTGCTGGGTACCGGCGCCTTCTCGCGTGGGGAGTTGGTACGCCAGCAGTGAATTGCGCTCGCGATACTGATCGGCGATGTACCCCGAATGATGCGGCAATCGCGGGTCAGCGAGCAGGAGCACCATCAAGCCGGCGCGCTCGGCTTCATCGAAGAAGTTGTCGATGAGGGGTAGAGTTCCCGGGCTACACGGCGGGCTGGCGACAGCGGTAAACCCGAGGTCGGCGATCTCTGCCAACCGCTCGGCAAGTCGGCTCGCCGGCGTCAGCAGCAACCGAGGGCCGAAGGCAAAAAACGGCCTGCCGTCCAAACGGACGACCGACCGATCCACTAAAACTCTGTTGCTCGTCGTCGGCATCGGAACAACGCGCCTTCCCTGCGCATCTATTGGGAGCGGAATCTCCTACGGTTGATACCGGCGGCGTCTCGCGATGGCGAGACGATTTTGCAACTCGCCCACAATCGCCAAGCGAACCAATTACTGGTTGAAGCCGGGCCCGCCGGTGCGCCTAAAACCCGTGGCAGCAAAAGTATGCGCCAGGGAGTCGGCGCAGGTCGCCGAATCAGCGGGCAGAAGAACACACGAACCCAGAACAACACCAGGAGACATCACATGCGCATAGACGGAAGAGACGTCGACCAACTCCGCGAGGTGAAGATCACCCCGGACTACCTCCGCTTCGCCGAGGGCAGTGTTCTCGTCGAGTGGGGGAAGAACAAGATTCTGTGCGCCGCCACGCTCGAACAGCGGGTTCCGCCATACCTCATCGGGACCGGCCAGGGCTGGGTGACAGCCGAGTACTCGATGCTTCCCCGCAGCGCCAAGCAGCGCATCGCTCGCGACAGTACCCGCGTCCACGGAAACAAGCGTTCGGTCGAGATCCAGCGGCTCATCGGGCGCTCGCTGCGCGCCATGGTCGACCTCAAGGCATTCGGGGAACGGACTCTTCTCGTTGATTGCGACGTCATCGAATCCGACGGCGGCACGCGAACCGCCTCGATAACAGGTGCTTTTGTCGCAATGGCCCTCGCCATCAACCGCCTTCGCGAGGACGGGCAGGTCGGCAAGAACGCCAAAATTTTGCGCGAGTACTGCGGCGCGGTCAGCGTCGGCGTCGTTGAAGGACGATGCGTCCTCGACCTCAACTACCTCGAAGACTCATCTGCCGACACCGACATGAATGTGGTCATGACCGGTGACGGCCGTATGGTCGAGATTCAAGGCACCGCAGAGAAGGAGCCGTTCACCCTCGATCACTTCCACGAGATGCTCGCCCTCGCCCAAGGCGGCATCAAACAGTTAGTGGATATCCAGAAGAGCATCGTCGAGATCACCTGATCCGAACCGAAACGCGACGAGTGCTATTGACGAAATTCGGCCCCTCGCGAGAGGGGCCGAATCTGATTGCTGGTTGGTAGCGCTGCTTACTCTTTGATCCTCGGGTCAACCTCGCCCGCCGACTTGCGGGGGTAGATTTCGTCGAAGTAGTAATCAGGCAAGTCCCAGTTGTAGTCGATCTTTTCGTAGATCGCTGTCTCGTAGGGCGAGAGCTCCGGGTTCTTGATAATGTGCGGCGTGACGAAGAGATAGAGGTCCGTCTTCGTCTGCTGGTTGCTCTGTGACTTGAAGAGCCAGCTGAGGACCGGGAGTCGGAGAAGGAACGGAACGCCCGTCTCGCTCGCGGTGCTTGTGAACTGGCGAAGGCCACCGAGGGCTACGGTCTGCTCGTCGCGGACGATCACGGATGTTGTCACGTTGCGTTCGTCGACCAGCGGAACAGACTGAACGCCGCCGGGGCCTGTGACGTTCCTGAAGCCGCGAAGGATGCGCTGCTCAGGCATGATCTCCATCTGAACGAAGCCGTTGTTGGTGATGCGAGGAAGGATCTCAACGCGTGTGCCGATGTCCTCGAAGGCAACCGTGGCGACGGAGCCCTGGTCGCTGTTCACGGCCTGGATGTAAGGCTCGCGGCGCTGAATCTCGACGATCGCGGCCTGATTGTTCAGAGACAGGACCGTCGGGTTGGCTAGCACGACCGCTTCGCCGCGTGTTTCCTGAGCGGCCAGTTCCATGTCGATCAGGTAATCGTTACCGAACAGTGAGACGTCGGAAAGCCAACGTGCGGTAAGTGCTTCCGCAGCCGGAAGTGCGCCGGCGGACACTGCCGTCTCGGGTACGCGAATCAGCGTATCCGTAAACGATTCGGTCAGTGTGTTGGCGATGCTGTTCGTCATGCTGGAAGAAGCGCTGTTGCTGCCCGACGAGCTGGTCGAAGAGCTGCCAGTCGGCGTTTCGCCGATGCCACGACCGAACGAATCGGAGAGGCTGCTGCTGCTCGAGTTGGTCAGCGTATCGGTCAGTGTATCCGAGATCGTGTTGGTGCCCGTGAGCGTTCCGGTACCGTTGGTGAAGCGAGCGCCGATGGCGTCCTGCTGCACGTTGGTGCGGAAACCGATCTCGCGCATGGCGTCCTCAGTCATGTCGACCAGACGGACCTCCATCAGAACTTGCTTCTCAGCGATGTCGATGCGCTGGATAATGTCTTCGATTTGCTGAACGTTCTCGGGTACGTCGCGGACGATGAGACTGTTGCTAGCCTGAGCGACCTGAATCTCGCCGTCGTCACCGAGGAAGTCCTCAAGCGCTTCGGAGGCCTCTTCAGCGTCGATCCAGTTCACAGGGATCGTGCGCGTGACAGTTTCCTGACCGCTGATCTCAACTTGTGAACGGGGAACGATACGCAAGATACCGCCGTCTTCGACCTTGTAGCCGAGGTTGTTGCTCTTGAGCACGGCCTCGAGCAGATGGCGGAAGGTGATGTCGCGCAGTTTCAGCGAAACATTTCCGCGGGCGTCATTGGGATTCACGAGGATGTTCAACTCGCCCTTGTCCGCGACAACTCGAAGAACGGTCAAAAGCGGAGCCGACTTGAAGTCCACCTGACGGATACGCTCGTCGAGTTTCCGCTCAACATCGAGCGAGTAAATGTCGAGAACTCCGCTTTCGGCGGCCTGTGCCTTCCGGTCGATTTCCGGCGGTGTGTAGAAACCGCTGAAGGCGCCATCGCCACCGTCCTGCCCGGCACCGGTTCGAGGCGCATTGGGCGAGCCGTACTGTTCACTCAGCATCACGTCGACGATGTCGCTGTCGGTGATGGAGATATCAGACACGGGGGGTGTGTCGGCAGGAACATCGAACTCGAGAGCAACGCCCGAAGTGCTCGGGACGATCTCCGGGTTCGACCAACCGAACAGGTCGACAGTGAGCTGAACGCCACGGCTGCCATTGGGAAGCGTTACTTCCTGAAGCCGCGCACGATCAAGGAGCCGGGAATTGCCGACATTGAGCGTCGTCAGATCACCACTGCCCATTGTTGCCTCGGGCATAATCATGGTAATTTGACGCGCCGCCTGGAAACGGTGAACCTCAACCGATCCCTCTTCACTCCAGCTGAGGTTGATCGTTTCCTTGGCGCCATCAGTGACCACGTCCCAGTTTGTGATCACGGGAGCGGCAGCGGCACTACCGGCGAGCAGTACGCCGAGCAGTCCCGAATACAGTGCTGTTGAGTGAGCCGAACGCATGAATGATCGAGGCTCCTTTCGGGAGTATGACGTTAAGGGATTCAAAATCCACCCTCAATTTCTACAGGAAACTCTTCGTCCTGATAGAGGTAAACAACTTCTGACTGGGCAATGCTTTTGACGCGAACACCGCCATAACCGGGGACAGTATCACCAACGCGAAGCGCATCCGTACCCCAGATCAGCAACGCATCGTCGTCGGCCATGATCACGCCGAAGGTATCCTGCTCCACCTTCAGCGGCAATTCCGTTTCGCTCTGGCCGGGTCCCGGGATGACGGGATTTGTCGGTTCGGTGGTTCCTGTATCCCTGCTGATGATCGCATTCGTCACGCGGGACTTGGCGGCGGGGATACTCGGCGCCACCTCGGTCTCCATGAATTCTTCCGAAAGACGATTCAGGATTTCAAGCGCGCGATCAAGGTCGCCGGTCGACTCGGCCAACCGCGCCTCGTCCCACAGTTCCTTGGCGATAATCTCGTTGCGAACCCAAGGAATAATCATCGGGTCGACGCCATCGGGGAAGTAGATGAACTTCGGCTTCTCGCCGAGCATCTGCTCTACCCGCTCGCGATCGTTGAAGATATTGATCGGGTTGTTGAGATCTTCCTGGGACTCCTTGCCGATGGTTCCGCTCGGTGGGAGCGATGCCATCCGCTGGAGGTCTTCCACGGAAAACTCGACTGCGGGCCCCTCGTCTTCTTCCGACGTCGCGGCCTCACTGCCTTCGGACATTCCCTCGGCCATTTCACTCTCGGCCATCTCCTCTTCCTGCCCGACGAGGGTCAGCGGAGACGCGAACACCAGCAGAGCCAGTGCGGCGGAGAGTGAGAGGATTTTCTTGCTTCGTACCATCATGCTATCTCCGTCACTGGTTTAGTGTAAAGGTGCCGATACCGATTTCCATCGGGTGGATGGAAGGGCGGGAGTTGCTGTTGCGAAGTGTGAGCGTCGCGACACGCATCAACCGCTCGGGGTTACACTCTACGAAGTTCACAAGCTGACCAAATTCGTGGTAACGAGCGCTTCCACTGATCTTGAACGGGTGGTAGGAAAGCGGCCCGTAGCTCTTCGACTCGGTTGGTTCCAGTCGCGTGAAGTTCACGCCGGTTCCGTCGAAGGCATCGCGAAGAAGGTCGAACACGCGGAATGGATCGGGGTCGGAGGGTAGCCTGCGCGTCAACGCGGCGAAGAGCGCCTCGACTTCTTGCTTCCGTGTTTCGTCGGCGAGGAACGCCTCGAACTCCGCGATCTTGGCCTTGTTCGCGTCGATCTGAGTCGTCAGCTTCTCGGTTTCATCGCGATTGGTGTCAATCGACGGCTTGGCGAACATCAAGTAGATGTAGACGATGATGATCACGAACATACCGCCGAGGATGCCGATCACCATCAACGCCTGTCGATTTTTTTGGGAAAGTGCCATGTGATTCCCTCTCAGGTCGCCTTTTCTTAGCTACCGATTTTCATCGGCTTGGTTACCATCTGGAACGTGAACTTGGAAACGTCGCGTCCAGACACTTCATCTGCAACAACAGGAGCGGAAGGATCGATCGTGCCCTGGAACCCATCGATGAAGCGGGCCTCCAGATTGTTGAAGGGCAGGATCACCTTGTTGTCTCGCAACTGACGCTGGAAGATAATGATCTGATCAAGGCGCTGGCCCGGTGTGCCGTCGGGCACGTAGCTGACGCCCTCAAGGTTCAGCGTCTGGGTGAACTGAGGCATTTTCACGACGGGCGGCGGCGAGCCTTCGCGCGTCGTCTGCCAGTCCTGGCGTGCCTTCAGCGACTCCGGTGTTTCCCGCTCGACGATTGTTTCCGTCACGCGGATCTGAGTCAGGTAAACGCCCTCGGGCACAACCTTCGGCAGAATGTTGAGCTTCTTGGACCAGAGGAAGCGGTCTGGCGGATCAAGCTCGGAAGCGATCTGGATGAGCTTCTCCATTTCCTGGATCGAAAGCTGAACTGCCTCGACCTGCTTCTGCGTGGCGGCAAGCTTCGCACGAAGATCCGCTGCTTCCTTGCTCGCAGCGTTGAACTCCGCCTCGGCCTTGCTGTACTCGAGATAAATCCACGTCGCCGCGCCAGCGTTCAGGACGAACAAGATCAGGAACAGCATCACAACCAGCGCGGTTCCGGTGCTGGCGCTTCCCGCCGAGGCGGCCTTGCCAGCCCGCCCGCCGGTCATCTCCTGCGGTAGTAGGTTAATTTTGATCATGGGTTAGTCGAGAACCTTTCTAAGAGCGAGGCCGATCCCCGCACCGAGCTGGAGCCGGTGCTCTTCGAGCAGGTTGCTGTCCACATCCTTCGAAACCGAAATGTTGCGGAGCGGATCGAACAACTCGACCGACAAATCGAGTTCAGACTGGAGGTACTGCGGCAGGTTCTTGAGCCGCGCGCTTCCGCCTCCAACGATCACCCGCTGGATCATCTGGCCACCGGACTGCTGCTCGAAGAACTGAATCGAGCGGCGAATCTCGTTCACAAGCTGCTGCAAAATGTTCTGCGAAGCGCGAGCGGCAGTGGACTCGGGCGAATCATCGCCCAAATCGGAGCCGGTGATGCGCTCGACAGTGCCGCGGATCGTGCTAATCAATTCGTTCTCGCCGGTCTCTTCATCATCGAGAGATGGCGCCAACGCGCCGACGGCGTACTTGATCTGCTCGGCGCGGGAGAAATTCGTTCCCGTTTTCTGAGCAATCGCCTGAGTGATCTGATTTCCCGCGACTGAGATATCGCGCGAGAACCGCGACGTGTTGTTCACATACACGTTGATGTTCGTGAATTCTGCCCCGATGTGAACGAGGCAGACGCAGTCCTGCGGAGTCGGTGTGTAGTTGATCTCGAAGGAATTGAGGAACGCAAAGCCTTCGACGTCTACCACAACCGGCGTCAGGCTCGCGGCACGTACCAACTCGACGTGTTCGGCGACGAGGTCTTTTCTGGCAGAAACCAGAAGGACGTCTACCTTGCCGACCGTCGCGCTCGGGCCGAGGATCACTGAATCGAGGTTAACCTCGTCGATTGAAAAGGGGATGTACTCTTCAGCTTCCCACCGGAGGGCGTTCTTTAGATCGGCCTCGGGCATGTCGGGTAGCTGGATATATCGAACAATGATCGACTCGCCGGAGACCGCCGAGACGCTGTATCTTGCTGTAATTTTGCCGGTGTTGATGGCGCGCTGAATCGCTGCGACCTTCAACTGGAGGGGATCGGCACCCTGGGAAGCAGTACGGTCCCCGTTCGGGAAGACGTCAGCCACGCCCAACCGCGTCAGTTCCAGCTTGTTGCCGGACTTACGAAGCTGAACGGCCTTCACCTGGTGCGAGCCAACGTCCAGACCGACTACTTGTTTTCCGCCGCCAAACATACTCACCCGCCTTGTTGGATTCACTGTCCCCCCGCGACTAACGCGCCGGAAGATTTGACGAAAAACCGCGACTTACAAAACTCAAGGTTCCTGAAACGGGCGACTCACCTGATTGCTGCGTGGTGCTCGATGCTGAGGCACTTCACCCGGAGGTTCCGTTCTCTACTAGCGTGGACCTTTTTTGACAGTGCCTAAACCGGTAGGTCTTCTTTCATTGGAGCCGCAAGGAAAATCCGTTCGTCATTTTAGACGTAAGAGTCTGCGGTCAGGATATTTCCGCCTGCCTGCTCCGTCGCCAGAGGTACGCACAGTGTGAGTATAAACGCACCGGTGACCTCAACAACATTTCGCACTTTTTTGAACGAATGAAGGAAAATCAGGGCTATTCTCTCCTCACGTCATCCATATCCCGACTATTTTAGCCACTTTGTACCGCAGTAATCGCGGCGACCTGAGCAATATCCTCTACGCTCGCACCGCGAGAGAGATCGTTGACCGCTCCGTTGAGCCCGCAAAGGAGCGGACCCAGCGCCATCGCACCCGCTAATCGCTGCGTTAGCTTGTAGCTGATGTTCCCCGAATCGAGATCGGGAAAGATCAACACTGTCGCCTTTCCGGCGACGCTTGATCCCGGCGCCTTACGCTCACCCACGCTCGCGACGAGTGCCGCATCAGCCTGCAATTCACCGTCTACTTGTAGCTCCGGCCCTTTTTCTTTCAAGATGCCGAGCGCTTCCTGCACCTTCTCGACTCGGGGGTGCTTTGCGCTGCCCTTCGTAGAAAAACTCAGCAGCGCGACGCGCGACTGGAAGCCCTCGAACAGCTTCCGCGCCGCACCCTCCGCAGAGATGGCAATGTCGGCGAGTTGCGCCGCCGTCGGGTCAGGGACTACCCCACCATCGGCGTATATCAGAACGCCGCGATGACCCCAGTCGGACCCATCAGGGAAGATCATCGCAAAGAAAGAGCTCACGACGCTGACGCCGGGAGCGAGCCCGACCAGCTTGAGAGCGGCGCGGATCACGTCGCCGGTGCTGGTCACCGCGCCGGCCGTCATTCCGTCCGCCGCGCCGATACCTACAAGCCCGGCACCGTAGAGCACTGGCTGGGCGATGAGCGCGCCGCGTACCTGATCCGCGCTCAGGGCTTCCTTCGCACGGCGCTCCTGGTAGCGAGAAACGATGCGCTCCAGCGACGGATCGTCGACGGGGTAGATGAACTCCGCGCCCTTCAGATCAACCTTTAAGAGATTCGCAGCGGTGAGCAGATCCTGCTGTCGCCCGAGCAACACAGGCGTCGCCCAGCCGCGCTCTAACAGCAGCCCGGCGGCGCGCATCGTGCGCTCGTCGGTCGCTGCCTCGGGCAGCACGACTCGGCGCTTCCAGCTTTTCGCACGGGCAAAGATCTCTTCCATTACCGCAGGCGTTTCCATGGTTCGTGCTCCTCAGGCAGGTAGGTGAAAACCCTCACGGCAGTGTGGCAGAGGGACAAGAAAAGAAGAAGGGCCGGTCGCGATGACCGGCCCTCCAGACAGTTTGTGGTGGTTAGCTATGAGCGATTCCTAGCTCTTTTGCATGCCCTTGGCGACGAGTTCGCTGGCCTTCTTGAAGTACTTGTCAGCTGCGGCAGCATCGCCTCCCCCATCGCGCACTGCGGTCAAGAGCTCTCCGGCGCCGATGAGGTCGCCGCTTTCAGCCTTGTAGAGTGCCTGGCGCGTTTTGAACTCAAGGATCATCGGGTGGGTCGCGATCTTGTCTTCGGGCAGATCGGCTCGCTTGAGGCGCGCGACGCCAGAGTCGATTGCCTTCTGCTGAAGCGAAACCGCCTCGTCCGCGTGACCGGCGCTGTAGGCTGCCAAGGCGTACGTATCCAGCTCGCTGTAGCCGCCGTCCTCGCCGACCGATGCCTTCATCATCTCGTACATGAGCCCCTTCGTCTGCGCGTCCAGTTCAGCTTCTCCGTCGAGAGCGGACCAAACGAAGCCGTTCGCGAGGTTGCTGTTTTCCTTGGCCATCTCGATGATTCGAGGCTGAAGCGCTTCTCTGGCGGCCTTGTCGCTTTGGAACTCAACCAACAGGTCGTTCATGTCCTTGGGGGGCTTCATGTCGGGAGCGACGCGAGCCGCAACGGCGCGGTACAAGTCATTACCGCGCAGGTCGCGCCCGATGACCTTGCCCTCTTCATCGAGCAGAAACGTCGCGGGGATCGACCGGATGCCGAAGCGATCAGCGTATGCGGAGTTCCAGTACTCGAAGTCGGAAATGGACTTCCAACCGAGCGTGGTCGACTCGTTCTCGTAGAACTTCTGAAGGTCCTCGCGCTTGCGATCGAGGCTTACGCCAATAACGTCGAAGCCCTTGCTATGGAGGTCCTTGTAGGCGGTCTTCAGGTAGGGGAGCTCGGCGAGACACGGGCCGCACCAAGTCGCCCAGAAGTCCACGAGCGTCACTTTGCCGCGATAGTCGGAGAGGCTGACTTCCTCGCCATCGTAGGTCTCGCCAGTGAAATCCGGGAACACATCGCCCACCTTGGGCTGACGGGCCTCGGCCTGCGCCATCATCTCCTCACGGGTCATTTCCTTCTGTTCCTGCGCGGGCAGAAGCGCCGGCGCACCAATCAGCATCATAGCCAGAACTGCGGCTGCAAGTTTTCCAGTCATGTTCGATCCTTTGCCAATAATTTCGCAAATACCTGCGTTGGCGATGAGGACATATCAAGCGAAAGAAAGGCCAGTTCAGGACCCCAGGGTATCGGCACCCCGGGTTCCCTGCGGTCATCCGAGTCTAACACGGGCGGTCCCTTCAGGACCAAACCGTGGGTTCGTAATGGGACGTATGCCCGCGCAGGGGTCAAACAACAGCCGTCCGTTCGACCCCTTCCGGGGCCGGTTCCTGATCGCTCTCAACCCCGGATTGAAATCCGGCGCTAAGGAAGTTGCGTCCCTGCGGGGACTATTCTGGATGATCACTGTTGGCGAATCTGGAGAGGTCGATTTGGAGGTCGGTTGTTAATCAGAAGATGGCAGAGCTTCAGGCCGCCTGAATCGCTTCCCCAACCAACACAGAAAACGAATCCGTGTTCATCCCGTTGCTCTGTGACAACTCCCCGAAGATCACGAACATGCGCCGTATGCCCCGGCAGGGGCTAAACATTCCTAGCCCCGGAATTTATTCCGGGGAGGAGCGCCGCCCCCAAACACAGACCCCGGCAGGGGTCAAACCACTGCTTCCCCAACCAACACAGAAATCAAACCCGTGTTCATTCCGTTCCTCTGCGGCAACTTCCCGATGGCCACGAACATGTACGCTGATTACCCGTGGCGGTTGATGAATTCACCGGCCCGACGCAGGTCGTCCTCGACGTCTACACCGATGGAGTCGATGGGGCTGGTGACGCAGACAATCTTCATACCGTTCTCCAGCATCCTGAGCTGCTCGAGCTTTTCCGTGTTTTCCAAAGGTGAGGGCGGGAGGTCGCAGAACCGCTCCAGCGCTTCCCTGGTGTAGATGTACAGGCCGAAATGCTTGTACCCCCATACGTAGTTTTCGCGGTGGATCAGCGCCTCATCGCGGCGCGAGAGGGAAGGGATCGGCGAGCGGCTGAAGTATAGCGCGATGTCGTCGGAGCCTCGCACAACCTTGACTACGTTCGGCGACTCGAAATCGCGGAGCCGCTGAATGGGAACGCAAGCGGTGGCGACATCCGCGCCAGTCCGCAATAGCGCTTCGTGAGCGCTTTCGACTGCTTCCGAGGGCATCCCCGGTTCGTCGCCTTGCAAGTTGATGATCACCTCACCCTCGCGGCCTTTCATCGCCGCGTGAATTCGGTCCGTTCCCGAGGGCAATTCCGGGTCGGTCATCACCGCTTCAACACCGGCCTCGCGGGCCACTGCGGCGATGCGCTCATCGTCTGTCGCGACCAAGACATCGTCGATCAGGGGCATGGTCTTCGCCCGATCGATCACCCACGCAACGAGCGGCCGCCCCTCGATCGGGATCAGCGCCTTGCCGGGGAGTCGTTGGCTCGCGTAACGAGCCGGTATCACGCAGACTGTTCGCATGCCGGTGCCATTCCGTTCCTGAGTATATCAGGATCGAACCGCTGAATGCGCAACGACGGCAAGTGCTCTTTAGTAGAACAGCCAGAGATCGCCGTTGAGAGGCTCGCTGTCGAAGAGGCTGAGGCGGATCACGCTACGCCCAACCGTTGAGCGGTAGTCGTTATCGAAATCGGACAGGTCGTCCTGCTGCTCGTCGACGCTGCCTCCCGCGAGGTCGAAGACATCGGGATCGGTCGTCCCGACGATCCCGCCCCCCGGCGTCCAGCTGTCGGCAGAAGTCGACACTTCTCGCAGGGAGCCGAACGTCTCCAATCCTGTGAATACGTAGAAGCTAACCACTGTGCCGCTGAGCTCGCCGCCCAGGCCAATCGCGCCCCGCTCGACTCGCAGTTCCACCTCACCCGTTGCCTGAGAGAAGGCCGAATCGGGCGTGCCAACTGCCGAGCCAGCGCCGTCGAGCAGCGTCGCCCCGCGCGGGCCGGTGAACACGATCTGGTACTCAGGGGCGGCGTCGCTGCGCGGCAGGACTTCCGCGACACCAGCTGTCTGCGTCGCTTGGTCATAGCCGAGCGCCACCGATGCGCCTCCCGGATTCACATCAATGGCTATGCCGTGGTACGGAGTGAAAAACGAGGCCGCAGGATTGACCTCTGTTCGGATGTAGAAGTGGCAATGGGTCTCGTCGAAGGCAAACCGGAACTGATCGATGTCTGCATCGCTCCCGGTGAAGACCTCGTTGGTGGGATACAGATATCCACCAGGCCCGGTGTCGTCCCCGAGTTCGTCCTGCCAGACAAAGACGTTAGCGCCGGTGACTTCGCCGCTGTTGGCGATGAGCGCCGACGAAGCTCCCCAGTCCGACCCCTCGCCGTTGGTGGTGATCTCCAGCTCTGTTCGAGCCAGAGGTGGAAAAGTCGCGGGCATCGGCGGGAGGGGAACCTCTCCCCGACCGGTCGACCAGGTGGCCTCCGCCGCTGCGAACACGGGTCGGCCCTCAGTATCGGAGGCTGCCTTTGAAACGCTAACGCGATACTCCGTGCGCGCATCCAAGTCAGCCACCGGGTCCAAGGTCAGCGTCGTGGAGGTCGAGTCCCAACTCGATTCGTAGGCGACGGAAGGAAGAAGCGTCACGGCCGATTCGACCGAGTCCGTGTCCATTGGCGTCAGGAACCTCACCCGAATGTCGGTATCTAGCTCGACGATTGCTTCGTTATCGGCCGGAAAAAGTGAGACGATTTCCGGCGACGGCTGAACAAATTCGTCTGCCGGCACCCAGATTTCAGCGTCTTGAGACTCCAGCGTCCGCGCCGGAAAGAGCCCACCCGCGCCGACCGTGAGGGTCTCGAGGGGGTTCAGTGCGTTCACCATCTCGGTTCCAGTGGGAAGGCTTGTCCCAAACGCCGGAGTGTTCACCGCGCTTGTTCTTGTGTTTATGGCGACGATGACTTCCGCGCCATCGTGGATGCGCGAGAACACGAGCTGCCCGGGGCCAGAATTGTCGGCGGAGCGTGTCACGAAGCTGCCGCGGCGGAACGGTGCGTACTGCTTCCGCAGTTCTGCCAGCCTTGCGGTCAGCCGATAGAGAATCGACGTCGTGTTAAAGTTGTCGCCTTCCGAGGGGCCGAACTCGAATTCGCCGTCGTACATGTCTTCGCGGTTGTACGGGTCGTGGCCTCCGTCGAAGCCCTGCTCGGTACCATAGTAAACAACCGGCGGTCCCGGGGCCGTCATGAGGAACGTCAGCGCCAACTCGAGCCGACGGTGCTGTTCTTCGATACCTCGCCCCGGGTTTTCCTTCGCGACGTCGAGGAACCTCGGCACGTCGTGATTGTCGAAGAAATTGGGCATCATCAGATTGTGTGCGCCGAGGGCGTTTTGACGCGCGGCGTGGCGCCCTGAAAGCCACGCCGTCGGGCCTGTCGCCCGGGCGAAGACGTTGCCCATGGTGTAGTACCCTTGAAAATCCACGGCGGAATCCATCTTGTACGTCCCGCCGGTTAGCTGACCGATGTAGTTCCGCATGAAGTTATCATCGCCGCCGAAAATCTCGCCGAAGGTGAATAAGGGAATGTCGTAGAGGGCGGCTTCTTCGCGAAGGCGCGGCAGCAGATACTCCCACATTCCAACGTCGACGTGCTTCACGGTATCGATTCGGAATCCATCCACCCGGGTCTCTCGGATCCAGTACTCCCGGATCTTGGTCATTTCCTCGCGAACGTACGTGCCCTCGGTCTTCAGATCGTCGAGGCCGAACAGCTCGCCGATCTGCTCCTCCGGAGGAAAATAGTTCCCGACATGCCCGTGGGCGTGGAAGTGGTCGAGGCTGTCGAAGGGGGGCGGGTACTGAAGGCCGCCGCGCGTCCAGGCGAGTGTGTACTCCCCCGGAGGCCCCATGTACCCCGGATATCCGCCATCATACGAGCCGACCAAGTTACCGCAATGGCCCGCTACCATATCGTAAAAGACAGCGATGCCCATGTCGTGGGCCTCGGCGATGAATTGCTTCACCTCGTCCATCGTCCCGAAGTTCGGATCGACGTTGTACCAATCATAGGCGCCGTAGCCATGGTAGCTGTCGACGTTCTCGACAATCGGAGTGATCCAGATCCCGTTCGCGCCGAGACCTTTTATGTAGGGGAGTTTCTGGCGGATGCCTTCGATGTCACCGCCGTGAAATCCGGTCGGGTTGCCCGGCGAGTGGGAAGCCCTCGGGTTACCGTCGTCGTTTGATGTGTCGCCGTTGTTAAACCGGTCAACAAAGACCTGATAGATGATTAAATCTTCCGGTTCAGGGGGCGTGTACTGCGCAAAAATGCCAGTTGGTTGCACGATTGCAACAATGGCGACAGCCAGTAAAAAGCGGCTTTTCAAGATTGCACAAACCATTGCACACCCCTTCGATTGCATTGGCTTCTCTTGCAGCAATCTTCTCGCCACTAATCGATGATTGGAGCGTCTTCGCCAATCCCGGGGCCGGTCCAATAAATGTTTCCGTCGCTCACGGTGCCGTT
>JAUIJJ010000013.1 GCA_030431385.1 bacterium
TGCCCCACTTGTCCATGAGCGGAAGGAGATCTTTGACTTCCTCCTGCACGCCGTTGAAGTAGGTCATTTCGTTGTACATGCCGACCATGCCACCTTCGGCACTGGTGCCGTTATCGCCGGCGATATAGAAGATGAGCGTGTTGTCCAGTTCGCCGATGGAGTCGACCGCGTCGACCAATCTGCCGACATTGTGGTCGGTATGCGCGACGAAACCGGCGAAGGTCTCTGCCTGACGGGCGAAGAGCTTCTGCTCGTCATCCGTCAGGTCTTCCCATGCGCTTAGGTCTGAAGGACGCTCTGGAAGCTCAGTGTTGGCAGGAATGATCCCTTCCTTCTTCTGGCGCTCGAAGGAGGCTTCCCGAATCGCATCCCAGCCATCGTCGAACTGTCCGTGGAACTTCTCGATCCATTCCTTCGGAACATGGTGAGGGGCGTGAACCGCGCCGGTTGCGAAATACATGAAGAACGGCTTGTCGGGCGTCATCGACTGCTGTGCCTTCATCCAGTTGATCGCCTGGTCGGTCATATCTTCCGTGAAGTGATAACCTTCGGTTCGCGGCGGGTTGATCCGGCGGACACCATCGAAAATTAGGGGAGACCACTGGTCAGTTTCACCACCGATGAAACCATAGAACTTGTCGAATCCCTGATGGATCGGCCAGCGATCGAAGGGGCCGGAGACACTCGTTTCCCACGCAGCGGTCTCGTGCCACTTGCCAAAGGCACCGGTACTATAGCCGTTGAGGCGCAGCATTTCAGCGAGAGGAGCAACCCGATTGGGGATCGCTCCCGTGTTCCCCGGATACGCTGTGGAAGTCTCCATGATAGAACCGGCATTGGCTGTGTGGTGATTGCGGCCGCTTTTGATGGCAACTCGAGACGGAGAACACAATGCCGTCGTGTGGAAATTGTTGTAACGGATCCCGCCTTCCGCCAATCTGTCGAATGCTGGGGCGGGAATCGGACCGCCGAAAGTCGACGTCGCGCCAAAGCCAAGGTCATCGATCAGCACGATGATCACGTTGGGCGCGCCGTCCGGTGCCGTGACCTCGAAACGTGGAGGCGGTTCGGTGTTTCGCACATCCAACTCGGTGTAAGTCGGTGGCTCGGGTTCTGAGATGGGTAAGATAGTGCGGTCCAGCTGCTTAGCTGCGCCTGCCGCAAGAGGCAGGCTCGCCAAAGCAACGAGCATCCCCCCGATCAGGCAATCCGAACGATGCAATGATCCGATCATCGGATTTCTCCTGTAAATTTGTTGTTACGAACTAAATCATTGGGGTCGTCAAAAAGTCCGGCGTCAAGCTGACAGAATTCGCCACATCGAGCAAATCGACGATGACTCTACTTTCGCTCGGACGAGTACCACTCGATCACCGAGCCGGACCTGAGGCCGATTCCGTCAGCAGGCCGAATTGATCGGCGGCCATCCCCAACAAGCTGTCCCCTTGGCCCGTCTAAAAACTCAAAAATCCGGTTATCCACAGCCCCCTGTGGATAACTCCCTCTACCAACAGGTTTTTCCACAGAAATTGTGGAAACTACACCTTTGAAAAATAAGGACTTAACGGAGTTGTTCGCCTTGAAGAATGGTAGGTCTGTGATCTGTGAACAAATCGGTGGAGAACCCGGTGGACACAGAACCGTCACATTTCTGCCACTTTGCGCACAATATTGGGCGGAATTCCCGCGCGGCTGGCGGGTCCGTTCTCGAGAAGAGTTTTCCACAACCCGTCCACATCTGTGGAGCCCTGGAACAAGCGAGGGGGGCTGTGAATTGACTTTCGCCACGGGTTCGCACGGTATGTCCCCAACTCTCCCTTGGGGGTTTTGCAGAACTTATCCCCCTTACGGATGATTGAAAGCAGAGACTTTGAAGGCGATTTCCACAGACTTCTGGCACCCTTATTATGATGATGATTAGTTAAGTACTAACTTAAAACACTCTTTACTACTACCTCATAGAGAGCTGGCTCGTCACACCGATTCGCGAGAGAACAACCGCGATGTTCAAATCGTTGCCCGAACCGGGCGCATAGATCCAATCGAAGGACATGACGGCCGTACGGCCGTCGGCATCATCGGGAACGAGCAGAAAGACCGCGTAGACGCGCGAATCGCCAGCGCCGGGGGGAAGGTCTCCCATCGTTTCAGCCGTGGATTCCACGTTCAGGACGGAGGCGGTCTGAAGCTCCGAATCGTTGACGCGAAGCCTGAAGGCGGGGATCCGGCTCAGCTGGTCCGTCGATGCGTCGGTGGTGACTTCGAATTCGAATCGGTAGACGCGCCCGCCTTCGAGCGCGAGGCCGGACTCGAATCCCCAATAACCGAAGCCGATGACCTCGGGATCGGCGTCGGCCTGAGAAGTCATTGAGAGTCCACCATCCGTCGATTCGAAGACCGGCACAGCGAGCGGTTCGGCCATGCGCGGGGTGAAACCGTTGGCTTGTTGGCCCGTGAAATCGAGCGCAAGCTCCTCGCGCGCAGTGTCGATTAGGTATTCCGTCCCCGCGATCGTCACGCGGTCGAGCCTGAGGACGCTCTCCGCTGCGTCTGCGGGGTTGAAGCTGAGCACATCGAGGTCCAGCCTCAGATTCTCCGCCGAGGCTGGCATGGAGGCGATTTGGCGGTACGTGCGTTGCGCTTCGCCAGGAGACAGCGCGCCGCTGCCGGTTGATTCGGCGGAAAGCGCGTCAGTGAGCGCGAAGTCCTCCGTCGAAAGACGGAACCGAATTCCGGGAGAAACCGAGGTATCGGCCAGGTTCGAGGACATCTGCCATTGGACGTCGAGGAGATTGGAGCCAGACTCCATCAGGTCCAGCGGCATGATTGAGAAGAGCGGTGACTGCCAGTAGCCGAAGGTGTTCGTGTTGTCGCTCGTGGCGATTTCCAGCGCGCCCAGGCTCCACTGAAGATCGACAGCGGCGAATTGCGGCGGCACGGCAGAGAACCAGCCTTCAGCGTCCGACTCGAAATCCCACTCAAGAAACTCTGGAACGGGCGCAGTCCCGGTGGTGCGGAATTGGTAGCAGGCTCCGCCGTTGTCATCGCGAAGGAAGTTACCCGCCTCGTCAGTCGCCTCGACGACGAAGTAGTAGTCGGTACCGCTTTCAAGCGAGTCGATTGTGAATATGTGCTCGAGCTGCAGGTTCGCACTGACAAGTTCGAAACCTTGTCCGCACGATGTGCCGACGAGAATGCGGGAAGTCGTTGGCTCGTCGAAGTTGTAGCTAATTCTCGCGGAGTCATCGAAGGTCTCTTCGGTCCTCACGTCGAGCAACTGCGGAGGAGCGCAATCGATCTGCGTCGAGGCTTCTCTCTGGGCGTCTCCGGTTGCTGGCCACGACGCCGTAACCATCGCATTATCAGCTATTCGTAGCGCCCCATCATCATCCGACGAGTCACCAACGGTGAGAGGCAACATGCCGGTGAAATAGCCATCGTGCGATTCCGACAGCCCGACAAGTTCGGAGTCAAAAGGGGATTCGACACGGGCCTCGAGCGGACCGGTGCCGGCCAGAGCAGAGTCCTGGAGCGTGAGCTGCATCGTTTCTTCGCAGCCGTGGGAGTTCCTCACGAAGTAGAATCGAGATGGAGCCGAGTCACATCCGACAATCGCGGACATATCTGCCATCTGAAAATCTGAGGGGACGCCGCCTCCGGGAGAAATGCCGGCAACACCGGTGGGTGAGTTGATCTCCAGCCAGGTGATACGGATCGAATCGTCGTAGAAAAGCTCGATCTGGAAGCTCTGTGTCGAGCTCGATGAGCCCAATTCGGCGACGCCATCGAACGTTACAACGGTCCGATCATCGAAAAGCTCATAGGAAATGTCGCCAGCGGTCAGCGGATCCAGATCATTGTAAAGGCCGGATATACGGGGTAGCCTGAAGTGGTCTTCGATCGATTCGGTATGGTCGTCCTCGCGCTGACCAAAAGTGAGATAACCGTTCGAGCTGACGTAGAAGCTGTTGTACTCGATGCCGTAAAAACTGAAGCTATGCGGTGTAATGTCGATTAGCTTGGCATCGTCGTCACCGAGGGACAGAATCGTCGCCCCCTCGGGCGAGGTCGGAAAGCTCATCGCGGCGCCGTTTGTCGTGCAGGCCGAGTACCCCCCCGGCGAATTGTCGCGAATGAACAGGATCGAGCGGTTGCTCATGTCCTGATTGCCTGCGGCGAAGTCCTCGGCATACCACTCTGCCCGCTGGCGAGTCGACAACATCGTGCAACCGGATGTGGAGGAATTCCCTGCCAAGTCGGTTGTCGTGACACGGTAACTGACTTCCGATTCAGGCATGAGGTTGATCAATTCGATCGCCGCATCGATAGCCTGATCCGTGGCCACGACACTCGCCAGCGCGTCGCAGTCGTTTCCGTAGTTTACCTCGAAGAAGCTGAGCTCGCTGGCCGAGACTCTGATTCGGGCGTTCACACTGCCAATCTCAGCGACGATGATCGATTCAAGTAAAGGTGCTTGGCAATCAACGGTGACTGAGGCGCCCGCCAACGAGCCGAAGCTGGCGAAAACTTCCGCGCCGTCGTCGACCGAAACGACGCCATCATCAATAGTAGCATCAGCCCCTGTGAGTGGGACCGAACCGACATAGAAGCCTGCACCGTCATCCTGAAGCTCTATCGTTTCGATGTCTCCGTCCGCGCCGGTGATTGTCACTTCTTGAGTTGGACCCTCCAGACTGGCGCCGGAAAGCTCGATGCGGGCATCACCGTTGCAGGAGACAAAAGGATCGAGAAACCTCAGATTCAGGGTGCCGAGCGGACACGTCGCGTAGGCGCTCAGGTCGCTCGAATCAAAGTCTTCCGGCAATCCACTTCCAGCAGAGAGGCCGGTCAACCCATCACGACTCCGCTCGTTTTCAAGGACCGAGACGACGATCCGCCCATCAAAGTGCAACTCGATCTGGGCGGTGACGCTCCCCGCGGTCGTGCCGAAGGTAAGACGCTCTGGTACGTCGACCCAACTCGCAACTACTCTATCGTCAAGCTCCTGCCAGGTAACCTGACCGCCAGCAGTCGGATCGAGATCGTCGAACATTGCCGATACGCGAGGCATGGCAAAGTGATCGACCAGGGTTTCGATGTGGTTAAGATCTCCACCGCCGAAAGTGACGTAACCGTTCGAGCCGATGTAGACGTTTCGATACTGCTGTCCGTATAGCCTCACCGCGTGATCTGTGGTCGTCATCATGACGAAGTCGTTGTCGGCCAACGGGAGGACTGTCCCCTCGGGTGGCACAGGCAGCTCCGAAATTTCGTCGCGACATACCACATAGCCGCTCGCCACCGCGCTCGGGATGAAAGAGAGTGATTTGCCGCTCAAGTCGTAGTCCTCCGGAAACCTTTCTGTAAAGTAATCAAGCTTGTCCAAGGTTACAAATGAGTAGCAAGATCCTCCCTGATCGTCGATGGATGTGTTCCCCGCCTGATCAGTCATTCCCACTGAGTAATAATACCTGGTCTGCGGCACCAATCCTCTAAAGGCGAGCGTATGTGTTGTTGCGATAGAGCCCTCAGCGGTCCCGACTGTTTGGCCACATTCGGTACCGAAGGGGATCGAGACAATAGCAGGCTCGCTAATGACAAGTTCGATCTGCGCGCTCACGCCGGAAATCGATATCAACTCGTGGGCTACGAGCGTTGGAGGCCCGGCATCAATCATCGCTTCGGCGGTAACTATCCCCGGGTTCCCGAGTCCCGTGTTCTGATCGTTATAGGTGGCCGTCAGAGTATCGCCGTCATTCACCGCGAGAGTTCCAGAAGTTCCCGCGCTCGAAAGCTGCAAAGTTGCGAAGAATCGACCGGGCGACTCCTTTGACTCGATCATTGTCACAGGGATGGGGTCTGCCGACGTGGCCTCGACAAGTATTTCTACTTGTCCATCGTCGGCCAAGTCTCCGTCGAAGACTTCAATCTCTACCTCAGAGTCGACTGAGTAAAATTCTCGATCCAGCCAAATTCTTCCTCGCGAGGGGCTCACCTCGGGAATGAGATCGGCAAATGTACTAATCCTGCTGATCTCTTCAAACATAAGCCCACCGCCGGTGTTTCCTGTATCGGGGACCTGGTTGACCTCGTTGCATTCCTCCTCATCGCGCATCCGATAGTCAGTCGCGCCGCGAACAAGAACCCCGACGACCTCGAAAGTGTCGCTGTCGATGACGGGCGAGCCCGAGTTCCCCGCAAAGGAGTCGAGATTGGCCTGAAACCACTCATCCGCTGGTGTCGCGTTCGTAACTTCTGCATTTCCAGCGATCTTCTTCGGGAGGTTGAGGGGATGGCCAATGATCGTCAACGCGTCGCCAGTATCAAGAATATCGGACCGGCGAACAGCGAGCGGAGCGCGATCCCGGACACGACGGTCGAGCCGCAGAACTGCGTGATCGAGGTCCCCTTCGAGGCTCGACTCGATGATCTCCGAGCAATAGTAGACCTGATCGGCGGGCAGGGTGAGCTCCGGCCCTTCTTCAGCAGAGAGGTACTGAAAGTCGAATACAAAGCCAGAACTGCCACAGCCGAGGGCTTCTGTGCAGTGACCAGCGGTGACGATCAGATCGTCGCCAACGAGAAAGGCAGTGCAGAGCCCGAATTGTTCTTGGCCGTAAAACCGCTCGTCCTCGCAAACCGGGCCACCAAATGCTCCTGTGGTCGTCCATGGGCTCGTGAGGAGCGTGATCGTCCCATTGCCGTTGTCGCGTACATCGCTCGTGGGAAACATCATCGCGACCGACCCCGCCATTTCCTGGAGGCGAACATCCGGCTCAGCGTAGACTTCGACCCGATCATCGGTGCCGTAGATAACTCTGTCGTCAGGGGTTGCGGCGTCACCGCGGTATTGCAATACAGCGGCCTCCACGCGAGCGCGGGCTGCTTCTGGCGAATCCGGGGAGGTGAACTCAAAGCCCAGCGAGTCCAAGCGAAAACTGGGGATAGTCTGTGGAGAATCTGTGAGAGGAATCAGCTCCATCGTGATCTTGTGACCGGCGAATCTTTTGGAAAGAAACCGACCGTCGGTTGAAATGGCCGCCGAATCAACGAACTCGGTTTCCTTGTGCTGAGAGCTGTAAATATAGAGAAGCCAATCATCTCCGAGATCGACTTGAGAGAAACTGGCGGAAACCGTCGCAGCGCCCGGTCGGGTGACGGTGCGCGTCCAGACGGCCTCCCCTGTCGCGGGCAGAAGCTGGGAGTCGGGCAGCAAACGCCCGACGGGTACGGAGATGATCTCTCCGGCCAGCGCCAAACTGGGAAGGATTAGCACGAAGAGTGGGAGGAAAATCCTCTCGAAAACGGTTTTTGGGAACATTGGGGTCTCTACCTGGATTTGTGGGGTATGTAAGATCAAACTTTCACTGAGCAGACGAGTCTGGGTTGTCGCGCCTCACCGGGATTCCGATTGCCGAGAGGCTGCGGCATCGGTTCTTTTCTCCGGCTAGGCCCGACGGGCCGCTGTCACCGTTCAACGATCCCCACTCAGGAATGACTTTGCAATGAAGAACTCAATAGTGGCGGCGCTCGCTGCCCTCATTTTAGCGGCGATCTGCTCGATGGTCGGCGCGCAAGAAGCTGAGAAGGTCACGCTGCGACACAATCCGCAGAAGGGCGCTAAGTTCTGGCTCGAATCGCAAAGCCGCCAGAATCTCGTGTACGAAGTCCCCGATACTGGCAAGAAGATGCGAAACGGCGAGAACGTCGGGAGCTTTTGGGAGTTTGAAGTCATCGCTACAGAGGACGACGCGACGACCTACAAAGTAACCCTGCTCCGCTATCAGCAGATCATGCTCGCCGATATGCAGTCAGGCAAGTACGACTCGTCGTTTCCTGACGCAGATGAGAACCCTAACAAGAACATTAACCACTACGTAGTCGACAAGAGCTTCCGACTGAAGATCGATCGGTCCGGCGCGATCTCCGAAATCGACGCCTCTGATCTCCGAGGCGAGGTAGTGCCAGAACTGTACCGGCCGGCAGAACTCACCGATGAAGACCTGAAAGACTACGTGGAAATCAGCCTGAAGGACGAAATGTTCCGAGGGAAGATGGAGCCCTTTTTCATTCCGTTCCCCGAACATGCTCTCGGAGTCGGGGACAAATGGGTTAGCGACGAAGTGTCGGAATCCGGAATGCCGTTCGCCATCACCACCGAGTATGAGGTGAAGAGCCTCGAAGACGGAACCATCTCAATCGGCTATGTCTCGTCGATTCTACCAGATCCCACTCGATCAGAATACGATCACAACGGGACCCTGATTGAGCACAACTACGAAGGTGAGCAGCACGGCACATACAAATTCCTCACCAAGTCAGGCATTCTCGCAGGCCTGAATTTCTCGCAGGAAGTCGCAGGGTACACCTTTGCGACCGACAAGGACGGAGTCGAGACACCGCTGCAGCAACCGGTCGAGATCACGAGCGACACGAGGGTGATGTACAGCACGACGATGCCAGAGATCATACCTGAACGGGTGAAGATCGAGATGGAACGGCGCGCCAAGCTCGAAGCGGAAAAGGCCGCTGGCAAGTAATCGGCAGGGCTAACCCTTGGTTTTTCAGGCTCTTGTGTGAGCAGAAAAAAACCTCACAAAGTCCCTTGACTTCGGAGCGCGTGTGACTAGACTCCCCAGTCCCTGTCGGTAAGGGGCCTTGCCGACGAGGCAAGTGTTAACAGTCGCGGGGTGGAGCAGCTGGTAGCTCGTCGGGCTCATAACCCGAAGGTCGTAGGTTCAAATCCTGCCCCCGCTACCAACGTTACTAATCGAGGCCCTGTGTTCGCTCACAGGGCCTCGTTTTCCGTGCCGGGGTAGCTCAGTTGGTAAGAGCGGTGGATTCATAACCCACAGGTCGGCGGTTCAAATCCGCCCCTCGGTACCACCAGTTTCAAAGAAGGCCCCGCCAATCGGCGGGGCCTTCTTTGATATCTAGTGCCCACCATCAGTTACTCTGTCTCATTGATCGCGAACAATTGTGTTATCCTTCCTGCTTCCGGCCAAGCATGCGTATCGCGTCGGGACAGCACTGGGATCGCCGACGGCCCGCCGGCCTGTTTAACTGCACTCACAATAGTCGAAGCCTCGCACAGCCCACGTATCCAAAAGGCTTTGACATTTTTCCGCGTTGAGAACATACTACAATTCTTGAGCGTACAGAATAGGTGCGCTCTGCAATTGACAATTAGTGGTGAGTTACGGAGAAAACACCTCATGAAAAAAACACAATTCCTTGCCTTAGTGGCTTTCAGTTTCACCTCATTGATGTACACTGCACCAACACCAATACTGGCGCAGGATGTCACCGCTTTGCCAGAGATGGCGGATGACCAGATAACCAACGACAACGTCCGCAAGATGGAGTTGGTGGATGACAAACAGAAAGAGCAGTTGAAGAAAAACCTCCAAGAAATTTCTTCGCTCCGAAGAGCCTCCATTCCTGAGGAAATGGAAAAAAATCGTGCGCGCATTCAATTGCTAAGAAAGCAGTTCCGCGAATCAATAGTTCAGATTTCCGAACAAAACTTTCGCAAGAACGCCGACCCGGAATTCATTAGCATTACCAACCAAGCACGCAGGCGCGTCGGCGATCGGTCTCAGGTCACCAGGCCCGAGGATCTCATCGCCAGCGGCCTCTACCAGAACAATTCGCAATCATATACAATTGGTACTGCCTACGAGGTCTTGTTGGAGATTAACCAGGACTTCATAGATCGCGAAGCATCGGTGGATAGTTCCGTCGCGCGGCGGGACATATACCTACAACAGTCAATCTACGTTTCTGAATTGTGCGCATTTCTCGCCGACGAGATTGACTACCTATCAAATGAGGGACTCGATGACATTCGCACGGCGGTGAAAACCAAAAAGGCAACGCTGATTTCGCTCAAGAATGAAATCGAAAACGACCCTACAATGGGAGAGAGCCAGCAATTTCGGAATATCATGCAAAGTCAAATTTCTGCTATCAACGATATGCTCCGCGCGTGGGGTGAAGTTGAGCGGGAAGCCGACGAGAAAGAGGGCATGCTCGGCGAGTTGAAGGAGAAGAAGAAGGATTTCGAAATGATGCGAGTAGTTGCAGATCGCCAGATCCGAATCATCGAGGAACTCGGCAATCTGGAGATAGTTATGGCCGCGCTCAAGCGCGTCGACGAGCTTGCGAACCTCGACAGCATTTCAATCCTCGTCCTGCCGACGGACTTTGTGAATGAATACCTGACAGAAGCATTTCCCAAGGAACAAAAGTGACCTCGCCTGTGAAACCGCTTCAACTGTTTCTTGCCATCTCGATCTGTGCGGTTCTAACTTCTTGCGCGAGCAAGGAGCGCCAGTTTCTGGAGGTCAAGTCCGGCCTGCTTGAGGATCAAGTTTCTCAACTGAACGAGCTCAATGACGTGAAGGCCGCCCGCATTCACCAGCTAGAGGAGGAGCTCGCCGCCAAGACCACCGCACTCGTTGAGTTGGAAGAGAAGTACATGGTCAACTCCGACCAACTCGATGCGGTCAAGGCTCAGCTCAACACCGCAGACAAGCTGGACAAGCTCGAGCTTCATGCGGAGATCGGTTCGCTCAATAGAAAGCTTCAGGAGAAAAGTTCCGAACAGTACCTCGAGGGGATCGATCTGGCGCTCGGGAATCTCAAGGTCGTGTGCCGGCAGTCGATGCGCGGCAGCAGCTCCATCTGGGGGACGCGACAGAAGCCCTACATCGACTTCATGGTGCTCAATGGCAGCGACGTTGTGTACCAGAGTAGCTGGGAACTCGACGACAAGGACGACGGTCCCGCTGCGGGTACTGCGCTCAACACGCCCGTCCCGCTTCGGCGCATGATCGGTCCCGAGGACGTCCTCCGCCACTAAAACACACGTGCTCCCTATTCGATTTCGCTTGCGTGGGGGACCTAGGGTGCGGCTGACTGTCCGCCCTTTGGCAGGCAGAATTGTGCCCGCCAACGATTCCACACGCCTCTCGTAAAGCTCCCTCGGTGCCTCTGGTTCGCAGAAGTTCCGCCAGCCAAGGTTGGGAGATTGTTTACGGCGGGAGGCGGAGGACCAACCAAACTAGCGGAGGAAAACCGCATGTCCAACGTGACAATGAAGCAGCTGCTCGAAGCTGGCGTCCACTTCGGCCACCAGAGCCGACGCTGGAACCCCAAGATGAAGCCGTATATCTATACGGACCGTAACGGAATCTACATTATCGATCTCAAGAAGACCCTGCGTCTTCTTCGCGATGCCTCGCGCTTCGTGCGCGAAACCGTCTCTGATGGTGGCAAGGTCCTCTTCGTCGGTACGAAGAAGCAGGCCCGCGACATCATCGAAGAGGGTGCCGAGCGCTGCGGAATGTACCACATTAACAGCCGCTGGCTTGGTGGTCTGATGACCAACTTCCAGACTGTTCGCAAGTCGGTGCTGCGTCTCATCGCGCTTGAGCACATGTTCGAAGACGGCTCTATCGAGAAGTACTCGAAGAAAGAGCAGTCGATGCTCAACCGCGAGCGCCAGTCGCTCCACAAGAACCTTGGTGGTATCAAGGGCATGAGCACGCTCCCCGATATCGTCTTCGTCATCGATCCGCAGAAAGAGCACATCGCGATCAAGGAAGCCAACAAGCTCGGCATTCCCGTCGTCGCGGTTGTTGATACGAACTGCGACCCTGATCCGGTCCAGTACGTGATTCCCGGCAATGACGACGCGATTCGCTCGATTCGCCTCATGGTGATGCAGATGTCCGATTCTTGCATCGAGGGCCTTGCGAACCGCGAAGACGCCCCGCCGGTCGTTGATCAGGAACAGCTCATCGGTCAGCCGCTGAGCGCTGCGGAGCTTGAGCAGAACTTTAACGTATATAACAAGGAAGAGGGCGAGGCCCCGGCCGCGGAAGCAGCCCCCGCTGCCGAAGCTCCCGCAGAGCCTGCCAAGGCCGAGCCGGTAAACGTCGAAGCGATTCAGAACGCCTTAAACGATAAGGTCGAGGGCGACAAGAAGGGCTAAGCCCCGGTCCCTCAACAACCGACAACAATCAACAACCCCAGAGGAAAGACATGTCTGCAACAATTACTGCCAGTCAGGTAAAAGAGCTGCGCGACAAGAGCGGCGCCGGAATGATGGAGTGCAAGAAGGCACTTCAGGAGACCGGCGGCGACGTGGGCGCAGCGATGAAGCATCTCCGCGAGCGCGGCATCGCCAAGGGCGAGAAGCGCGCCGGTCGCGCCGCATCTGAAGGTGTCGTCTCCATCGTCACCAACGACGCTGGCACCGCTGCCGCAATGATCGAACTCAACAGCGAGACCGACTTCGTTGCTCGCAACGAAGAGTTTCAGCAGACTGCCAAGGCGATCTCGGAAGCGGTACTCGCCGCGAAGGTCACAAGCGCAGAAGAGGCCAGCAAGCTCGACATCGGCGGCAAGTCTGCCGGTGACGCGGTCAACGATCTACTCGCCAAGATCGGCGAAAAGATCACGCTCTCCCGTGCTGATTACATCGAAGGTGGCGCCATCGGCAGCTACGTTCACATGAACAGCAAGATCGGTGTTGTCGTCGCCGCCAAGGTCGACGGCGCGGACAGCGACAAGGCGCGCGAGATTCTCGTCGATGTTGCCATGCACATCGCCGCCGCGAATCCGCGTTTCATGTTCGCCAGCGAAGTTGATCAGTCGACCCTGGATGCGGAGAGTGAAATCTTCGCCGCCATGGCCGCCAAAGAAGGCAAGCCGGAGAACATCATCCCCCGCATCGTCGAGGGGAAGATCAAGTCCTTCTACAAGGACAACTGCTTGGTTGATCAGGCATTTGTCAAGGACCCCAAGTCCTCCGTAAGCGACTATGTGAATTCCTCGGCGAAGGCTGCCGGCGGAACCATGGAGATCACCCGATTCGTCCGCTTTGGCGTGGGCGAGGGTGCCGGGCAGAGCGACGAAGCCTGATCCCTGAAGGAGCGGCAACGCTCGATGACGGAAGACAACGGAAGTCACAACGAAGCCAAAGACGGCCCGCGTTTCAAGCGGGTCGTCTTGAAGCTTTCCGGTGAGATCATGAAGGGAAAGGAGGCGTTCGGTCTTGACCGCGCCTCCGTTCTTTTTATCGCCGAAGAAATCAAGTCTGCGTACGACCTCGGCATACAGGTCGGCGTCGTGATTGGCGGCGGAAACATTTTTCGCGGCAACAGTGAGGCCGCCAAAGATATGCAGCGCGCCGTGGCCGACCAGATCGGCATGATGGCGACGATCATCAACGCGCTCACGCTGCAAGACGCCATGGAGCAGATGGGCGTCCCCACGCGGGCGATGTCTGCCCTGCCCATCCAAAGCGTCGCCGAGTCCTACATCCGCCGGCGCGCGATCCGCCACATGGAAAAGGGCCGCGTCGTGATCTTTGCCGGCGGCACCGGCAATCCTTTCTTCACAACAGACACCGCAGCTGCACTGCGAGCGGCAGAAATCGAAGCCGATGCCCTCCTCAAGGGCACAAAGGTCGACGGCGTCTACACATCTGACCCCAAGACGAACCCATCCGCCCAGCTTCTCGAATCTTGCAGCTATGATCGCGCCTTGCGCGAAAATCTTCGCGTCATGGACGCCGCTGCCATTGCGCTCTGCCGTGATGGTGATATGCCTTTGATGGTCTACAACCTGTCCGTGCCAGGGAACACCCGGCGTGTGCTCTCGTGCGGAGACATTGGAACTCGAGTCACGGGGGAAATCGAATCATGTCAATGAGCAGTCTCAGTGAGATCTACAGCACCACCGAATCAAAGATGAAGCACGCCATCGAGGCACTCGATGAGCACTTCAACACCATCCGGACCGGGCGCGCCTCAACTGCCCTCCTCGACAAGGTCGAGGTCGACGCTTACGGAACACCGATGAAGCTGAAGGAAGTCGCTTCTGTTTCCACACCAGACGCCCGCAGCATCACCATCTCCCCCTGGGACAAGGGACAGCTCGCCGCCATCGAGCGCGCGATCGTCTCTTCCGATCTGGGGCTGAACCCGCAGAACGATGGGAAGCTTCTTCGCATTTCAATCCCGCCGCTGACCGAGGAACGTCGCAAGGAACTCGTCAAAGTCGCCCACACCATGGCCGAAGAAAGCCGCATCGCCATTCGCAACGTCCGCAAGCACATGCGCGACGGTGTTCACAAGCTGGTGAAGGACAAGGACATCTCTGAAGACGAGGGCAAAGACGGCGAGGACAAGGTCCAAGAGATCACCAACAAATGGATCGGCAAGGTCGAAGAGCACCTGAAAGCCAAAGAAACCGAGATCATGGAGATCTAGCGGAGCTGGTCTGATTACTCAGGAAAACGACACAAAGAACTCCGGGCTGAATGGCCCGATCAAGCGAGGCGGCCAACGTGTTGGCCGCTTCCTTGTTAATCCGTGGCTGCTGACGATCCTCCATTCAGTCATTCTAACGGCCCTCTTCTTTCTGCAAATCTTCGGCAACTATGAAGACCGCGTTTACGACTACCTTGTCGAGAAAACACGCACCGACACAATGGTTGCACTCGGCGTGGAGGCGCTCACTTCCGAACAGGAAGTCCTCGCCCTCCTCGAAACCGCCAATCGCCTCGGCGAGTCCCGCTACATCGAGTTTGCCGGGCGGAGTAACAAGGGTGTGCGGGAGCGATGGTTCGTCTCCGGCGACTATCAGCTGACGGAAACCAACGGCGCCTGCGGGAGTTTCACCGCTGTTTTCGTCAGGCTGATGCAGCGCGCCGGCTACGATGTGCGCATAGCGCAGATGTTTTGCATGGGGTTTTCCGGCTGCCACATTCTCGCCGAGGTCAACGTCGACGGCAGATGGGTTCCCTGCGACCCGCTCTTCAACGTGGCGTTTCACAACCCCGACGGCCAACTCGCCACCTTCGACGAGATCGGCGCGGACTGGGAGTACTACAGAACCCAAGCGCCCGACGACTATGATTTCGAGTATGACTACGAAGGCGTTCGGCGCACCAACTGGGACAAGTACCCACTCGTCATGCGCCCGATGAAATCCGCCCTGAATCTGGTGTTTGGCGAGGAAGAGGCTGACGCGATTTCCCTCCGCACTTACTTCATGAACATCTACTGGGTCTATACGGCGATGTTGCTCGTGGCCTACCTGTTCGTGATTATTCTTTCGGTCCTTTCAATCCGGTCTCATCGCCGCCGGCGCATTGCCGCCGCTGCCGCCTGATGGCGGTGCATTCGATTTTGCAGCGAATGAGACCAAATCCCTCTTTGCAGTCATGACCATTCGTGTGGCAGGGTCATCCATTTGAGGGAATCCGCTGAAAAAGTGAGCCTATGGACGAGACAAGTATAGAACCAAAACGACTGGAAGAGCCGGACAACGCGCTCCCGGAGATGGCTCCGGCGGATTTGCCAGAGCGGCTTCAACGCGCCGTGGCGAGGGCCGGGTGGGAGCGGCTCATGCCCGTCCAATCGAACTCGATTCCCTATCTGCTCGCTGGTCGCGACATGATGATCCAATCGCGCACGGGCAGCGGCAAGACGGCTGCCTTCCTTCTGCCGATGATTGAAATGACAGATTTTAGCCTGGACGCGTGCCAGGCGCTGATCCTCGTTCCGACCCGTGAGCTGGCCAAGCAGGTCGCCGACGAGGCGAAGCTCCTCGCCGGCGAGGACGGCGTCCGCGTCGTGGCGGTATATGGTGGCGTGAGCTACAAGCCTCAGATCTCCGCGTTCAAAGAAGGCGCGCACATCGTCGTCGGCACACCGGGGCGCATCCTTGACCACATTCTCCAGCGCAATCTCTTGCTCGATCAGCTCAACGTGCTCGTCTTCGACGAGGCAGATCGCATGCTTAGCATGGGCTTCCTGCCGGATATGAAGAAGCTGCGGTCCTTGCTGCCCAAGCGCCCGCGTAAGTCCTGGATGTTTTCCGCGACCTTTCCGCACTACGTGAAGAGCCTCGCCGGGGACTTCATGACGAACCCCGAAACGCTTAGTCTCAGCCGCGATAGCATCCACGTCTCCGATACCGACCACGCATCGTATGAAGTCCCGGCCATGGACAAGGACCGCTGTCTGGTTCGGCTCATCGAAGTCCTCAACCCCAGCCAGGCGATCATTTTCTGTAACACCAAGGCGCGCGTGGAATACGTTGCCGCTGTCTTGCAGCGCTTCGGCTACGACGCCGACGCTCTCAGCGCCGATCTCTCCCAAAACGCCCGCGAGCGGGTGCTGACCCGTGTGCGCGAGGGTAGCCTCCGGTTCCTCATCGCGACCGACGTGGCCTCGCGAGGCATCGACATTCCGGACCTTTCCCACGTTTTCCAGTACGAGCCGCCAGAGGACCCCGAAGCCTACATTCACCGCGCAGGCCGCACCGGTCGCGCCGGTGCCGCAGGAGAGGCTATCACGCTCGTTGCGGACTTCGAGACCATGGACCTCAAGCGCATTTCCCAGCGGTTCAAAGTCCCCATCGAAAAGCGCGACATCCCAACACCAGAGGACGTCGCCGAGCTTGTGGCCCAGCGGCTGACCGCGCTTCTGGAAGCGAGACTCCGCGACCTGCCTCAGGAATTCCGAGATCGAATGCAGCGCTTCGTCCCGCTCGCGAGAGCCCTCGGGGCGGTCGACGACGGGCTTCAGGTCCTGGCGATGCTCCTCGACGACAACTATCAGGAATCCATTCATTCCCCAGCAGACGCCGCGAAGCCGGAACCCAAGCCGCAGGACGGCGACCGCCCGTCGGACCTGACCATCCAGGAACTCGTCAACGCGCTCGAAGACCACCTGCACCGGCGCGATCGGCTTCGCAAGGAACGCATGCAGCGCTTCTTGCCGCTGGCGAGTTCCCTCGGCGAAAGCGAAGAGGAACAGCAGGTACTCGCGATGCTCATCGAGGACGCCCACGAAGCGGTCCTGTTTCCCCCCAAGGAAGTCCCGAAACCCGCCGCCAAGCCTCGTGTGAAGAAAGACGACCGCTGGGAAGGCAAGCCGCGTGGCCCCAAGCGGAGAAACGACAGGCGTCGACCGGGTGGCCGCAGGTAGCCCCGGCGCTTGACCCGCGCACTTCCAATTCGCATACTTCCGTTTTCGATAGTGATTGTTCGGGGAGGCTTCAGTGCCAATCAAGCCGCAGGAACTCGTCACCGTAGACAGGATCACAGACCTCCACACCTCGTCCAAAGACGAGGTCTTGGAGGAAATGATCAAGCTTCTTGAAAACTCCAAGAACGTCACCGATGTCGAAGAGTTCCGGACAAAAATTTTCGAGCGCGAGCAGATTCAATCGACCGGCGTTGGCGTCGGCATGGCCATTCCTCATGTCAAGATCCCCTCGATTTCTGATTTTGTCATCGCCATCGGCAGGCATCAGGCCGGCATCGACTTCGACTCGCTGGACAAGAAGCCCACGCACATTGTCGTGATGATCGGCTGCAACAACTCACAGAGCGGCGACTTCCTCCGCGTGCTGGCCAGACTCGTCACCAAGCTGAAGGAAGTCGACCTCCAGAAACGCATCCTCGAAGCGCCGTCCCTCGAAGCCGTTCGCGACCTCTTCCTCGAGGAAGGCGTGCTCACTCCCTGAGCCGCGCCCTTGCCTCTCTCACGTCCCCATCTGGTCGTTGACGCTCGCTGCATTCGCGGCGGTGCGCCCACCGGTGTTGGGACGTCGACACTCCGCCATCTGACGGGCCTCGAAAGGTTGCTCCGCGACGGTGAATGCTCATGGAAGGTGAGCGCGATTCGGCTTCTCACAGCGGGCGACAAGACAGCCCTGTCGCCGTTCTGGAGCGAGCTCAATCACCTCCACATCATCGACACCGACGCCGACCCCGAGGATCACCCGGGCGCCGATTTTTGGCAGCAACGACGCCTCCCCGATCTGCTCAACCGTGTTGGGGCTGACGTCATCTATTCACCGGCATTCGTTGCGCCCCAAGGCAAGTGCCCAGCCGCACGCGTCACCATGATTCACGACGACCTCGTGTGGTCCGAGCCGGGTTCCTATCCCCTGAAGTTCAGGCTTTGGCTTCGCATGATGGCAACCCGATCAGCCCGCGCGTCAGATCGAATTGTCTTTCCTACTAAAGACGCACAGGACCGCTGTCTCCCCCGCCTCGGAGTTGCCGAAAACCGAGCCGCAGTCTTACACCATGGTATAGATAGTAACATCTTCTTTCCGCCGACTCGCCGCGATGATCAAAACGCGCGCACAGTGCTCTACATCGCGAGCGCGCTTCCGCGCAAAGACCACAAGACGCTCGTGCAAGCGATGTCGGGAATCGAGAACGTGAAGCTCGTTTGTGTTGGGTTGGGAAATGGCGCTGAGAGGTTACTCGGCGAGCTACGGACCCTCGCGCCGGAGCTGGAAATCGAGGCGATGGGCGACCTTACCGACACCCAATTAGCAGCACAATTGCGCACGGCAACCGCCTATGCCCACACCTCACATGCTGAAGGCTTTGGAATGCCAGTATTGGAAGCAATGGCCTGCGGCACGCCAATGGTCCTTAGCGACATATCGGTCCTCCGCGAGGTTGCAGGCGACAATGCACGATTCGTCGAAGTCGGCAATGTACCTGCATGGAAGGCCGCGCTTGAGCGCGTATTGAATAGCAACCAAGAATCCAATAGTGACCAAACGAAAGCCTACGAACGCGCGTCGAAAATGACAATCGAAAGCACCGCACGAAAACTTCTCACGACATGTGAAGAAGCCATCGAAGCGCGCATTCAGTAGGCCCCATTGTTGGCAAGCATGGGGGATTGAAAGGAATCCGGGGTTAAAAGTCTGCCAATACCCAACCCCCGAAGGGGTTGCCCAAACCTGTTGATCGTATCAGTAAATTACCCACGACTCTTCGCTGGCTGTTATGAATTGTGCCGGTGCATTGACCACGAGCGCGAAATCTTGCGCGCCCTCCAATATGTTCGACGCACTTACTCGAACCGTGTAGGTGCCGTTACTTCTCGCGGCGAGTTTCACGACTTCCACGTTGTTCAGTACATCGGCAGTACCACCCTGATCACTCACACCGAATTCGTCGAAGTTGTTCCCGAGGTATGTATCAACTCCTCCGCGGCCGGTGTCTGCTGTGAAGGAGACTTCCAGATCCAGATCATTCACAAGTGCTGTCGTCGATAGAGTCGACCCTGGCGCGTCGGTCCACGTGAGTACAAACACGATGGGCTCCATGTCTCCCCCGGTGAGGTTGTAGGTTGTTTCAAAAAACTCTCCGTCGTTGGAGAATTCAGTCCCCCCGTCGATGATTGCTAACCCTTGGTCTTCGCCTTGGAAGAACAGCGATTCGTCCAAGTTAACACGCCCCCAGCCCTGTCGTTGGGAAGGCGGAGGTGGCTCGCTCGCGACTGGCTGTGCGCCGGCGATAATCGTTGCCTTCAAGAGTGCCGCCGTGGGCTCGAAGCCGTCTGACATCCGAAGCGCTCCGCTGGGGTACCACCCTTCTTCAAAGTACTGGCGCACCAGCGCGGCCGAGCCAGCGGTCACCGGTGAAGCCATGCTCGTCCCTTGCACGGGGCCGACCGTACAGTGGATGCTGGACTCGGAGAAGTTGACCTGCGAACTGAACGTCTGAGCGGGCGCTGCCACGTCGGGCTTGATGCGCCCGTCGGACGCCCACCCGATGCTGCTGAAGGACACGATCTGTTCAAAGTCAGTGTTTTCCGTACCCGCAACCGATAGAACATTTTTCGCCGTCGAGGGGCTGCCGACGCTGCCGATGTTAAAGCCTCCGCCGCCGCTGTTGCCTGCCGCGAAGACGCCGAGAAACTCCGGGTGTCGCCAAGCGATGTCGTCGAAGTCCTCGCAAATCGCGGTGTAGGTATTCTGCGGGCTGAAGTTCTCCCGGTCACCCCATGAGTTATTGTGGATGCGTGCGCCTTGATCCCACGCCTGGTCCAGCACGTCGGTCAGGTCGAGGACTGGGCAGCCAAGTCCCGCGAGATCCGAGCAGTTGTCGCCGCTCACATATCCGCCGTCCTGAACTACCAGCTTCGCTGCCGGGGCGACGCCGTTGTAGACATTGCCCGCTGTAGAAAAGGGTGAGTTCGCCGCAGACGCCGCTGCGTTCCCGCCCACGTAGGTCCCGTGGCCGTGGTTGTCGTAGGCGATCCGCCCATCGGCGGGATCGTCGCCTGCGAAGATCATGTCATAGATGATGATCTTCCGCCGTGTGAGATCAGGCGTGCCGACGACCCCGCGCCCGACCACCGGAGGAAAGCTGGCGTTGGACTCGGCAAGATAACAGTTCAGTGGATCAGCCCCACTGTCGAGAACGGCGATGATCTGATCTTCACCCCGGATTCCATGCCCCCAAATCGTCTCACCGCCTGTTGTAATCGTCCCCGATTGGACGATACGCCGCGCGGTGGAGTTATAAAGCTTCGCTCCCGAAGCGCGCTGTACCGCAACGACCCTCGGGTCTTCGAGAAGGAGGTCGAGGAACTCGCCGGTCTGCACCTCGGGAACGCGGACGCCGGCGCGAGAGAGCACGCCTTTGGGCGCCGAGCCTGTTAACTCCGCGCCGGCGGGCAGCGCCTTCAAGATCGCCTCAGATGCCGCCGAATCGCCTCCTGCGTAATGGATCATCAAGGTGGCTTTCTCGGTCGACCGAGAGCTCCGCAGGGGCGCGACGTCTTCCGCGATACGCCACTCCTTCTCGACCGGTACGAGGTTTGGATAGATCATCGCAAACTCGCCCGTGGCCTGCACGAGCGCGGCGTCGGGGCCGAGGCTGGCGAGAAAGGTCCATCCGGTTTTCGCGAGTTGGGCGCGGTGGTCGCCGCTCGCTGCCATCTCGCGGAGGCCGCCGCTCAAAATGTAAATCTGCCCTTCGACCGGCTGCGCCCGGAGCGCCGGTGAGCTGGCAACCACACGGAGCGGAACGCTATTGAATCCCGGTTCGGTGGCGTTAGCAGAGCCTGCAATGAGTATACCTGCGAAGAGTAGCGTTGCGATTGATTTCATGGGGTCCCTTTCGCGCGATTATTGCCTCTAGGTTGGGTCGTACACGCTCGTCTGACAAGCCTATATCCCGGAGCGGCAACTCGTTGACCCAACACCGACGATGCCGCAGAACGTCCCCCTTCGAGTCCAATCCACCGAGCAAACCATTATCCTATGTCAGACAAGCACTTCTCCCTCATCGCTTCCGAGCTCAACATTCGGGTCGATCAGGTACGCGCCACCGCCGAGTTGCTGGCCGACGGCGGCACCGTTCCCTTCATTTCTCGCTACCGCAAGGAAGCCACGGGTCTGCTCGACGAGGTCGCCATCGCGGCAATCCGTGATCGGATGGAGCAACTTGCCGAGCTCGACAAGCGGCGCGAAGCGATTCTGTCGTCGATGGAAGAGCGCGAACTCCTCACGCCCGAGCTGAAGACAAAGATCGACGCCGCCCAGACCATGACTGCGCTTGAGGACATCTATCTCCCCTTCCGCCCGAAGCGGCGAACCCGCGCCACCATCGCTCGCGAAAAGGGGCTGGAACCCCTCGCGATGCAGCTGATGGAACAAGACGCCTCGATCGACCCCGACGCTACCGCGACCGAATTCATCAATGCTGAGAAGGAGATCTACAGCGTGGAAGATGCACTCGCTGGCGCCCGTGACATCATCGCCGAGATGATCAGGGAGGATCAGGTCGCTCGTGAGCGCATGCGCGGCACCTACCGACAGAAGGCCGCGATCGGCAGTACTGTTGTGAAGGGTAAGGACGAAGAAGGGGCGAAGTTTCGCGATTATTTCGATTGGAACGAGGCGGTCGCCAAGGCGCCGTCGCACCGCCTTTTGGCGATGTTTCGCGGCGAGAACGAGGGCGTATTGAAGCTGAACATCGCTCCCCCCGAGGGGGACGCGTTGCAACTCCTCAGCGAGATGTTTGTAAAGGGCCGCGGTCCCGCTTCTGAGCAGGTGAATCTGGCCATGCAGGACAGCTACAAGCGCCTGCTCGGCCCTTCCATGGAGAACGAAACCAGGTCAGATCTGAAGAAACGCGCCGACGACGAGGCGATCCGCGTCTTTGTCGACAACCTTCGCGAGCTGCTCCTCGCCGCGCCGATGGGCCAGAAGCAGGTTCTCGCCATCGACCCTGGCTTTCGCACCGGCTGCAAGGTCGTCGTCCTCGATCCGCAGGGAAAGCTCCTGCACGACTCAGTCATTTACCCGACACTCGGCGAGGGTCGGATGAAGGACGCAGCGCGTGATCTGCGCGATCTATGCAATCAATTCAAAGTCGACGCCATCGCCATCGGTAACGGAACCGCCAGCCGCGAGACGGAAGCATTCGTGCGCGGGTTAGGGCTGGATTCCATCGTGATGGTCGTGGACGAAAGCGGCGCATCGATTTATTCTGCTTCCGATGTTGCACGAGAAGAGTTTCCGGAAAAGGACGTGACTGTGCGTGGCGCGGTCAGCATCGGGCGCAGGCTCATGGATCCTCTCGCCGAACTCGTGAAAATCGATCCCAAATCAATCGGCGTCGGCCAGTATCAACACGATGTCGATCAGGGCGCATTGCGTCGCTCGCTCGACGACACGGTCGTGAGTTGCGTTAACGGCGTCGGAGTGGAGGTAAACACTGCAAGCAAGGAGTTACTAACCTACGTTTCCGGGCTGGGGCCGACACTCGCCAAGAACATTGTCGACTATCGAAATGAAAACGGCCCGTTCAAGTCACGTGCTGAGATTAAAAAAGTGAAACGTCTAGGTCCGAAGGCGTTCGAGCAATGCGCGGGTTTCCTCCGCATACGCGGCGCCAAGAACCCATTGGATAGCTCTGCCGTGCACCCCGAGAGTTATCCCATAGTTCAACGCATGGCGAAGGATGTAGGGTGCAGCGTATCAGAACTCATGCAGCGTCCAGAAAACCGTACGGGTATTAAACTAGATAACTATACAACCGATAGCATCGGCCTTCCGACCCTGAAGGATATCGTCGACGAATTGGCGAAGCCCGGCCGCGATCCCCGAGCTGCGTTCGAAACATTCGCCTTCGATGAATCAGTACATAAAGTCGAGGACTTGAAACCCGGAATGAGGCTTCCCGGTTTGGTAACCAATGTTACCAAGTTCGGCGCATTCGTAGATGTCGGCGTTCATCAGGATGGGCTCGTGCATATCAGCCAGCTTGCCGATCACTATATCTCCGACCCGGGAGAAGTCGTAAAGGTGCGGCAGAGAGTTCAAGTAACGGTTGTCGAGATCGACCTGAAACGAAACCGCATCGCTCTTTCAATGAAATCAAACCCAAGCGAGCAAAAACCAAGAAACGAACAGCCGCGCCCACAAAACAAAGCCCAACGTCCGACTAAACAAGAACACCATCGAAAGCACAAACCAGACAATGGTGGAAACTGGTTCAGCGACGCCATCAAGCGCGGGAAGAGTTAAAGTTGTGAGTAATTACATTACGGTGCACACCGACTACTGATCCTTACTCTCAGCCTTTTGTGCGAGTCGTTCTTTCACCCGCTCGTGCGCAGAAGTCAGTGGCAGTCTCAGTAGAAAGATCGTGTGGTCCGCTC
>JAUIJJ010000347.1 GCA_030431385.1 bacterium
GTCCCTTGGTATCCAGAGCTTCGACCCGGCCCAGCTCAAGGCCCTGGGCCGCATCCACGATGACCGGGCAGCGCATCAGGCCATCGAGGCCGCTCTCAAGGCCGGTTTCGACAATTTCAACCTGGACCTGATGCACGGTCTGCCCGGCCAGACGCCCGAGCAGGCTGTCGAGGATCTGAATGCGGCCCTGGCATGGCGGCCTCCGCACCTCTCCTGGTATCAGCTGACCCTTGAACCCAACACCGAATTTTACAGCCGCCCCCCCGACCTGCCTGACGACGAGCGGCTGTGGGGGCTGATCGCGCTGCTCGAGGGCGACGCCGACGACCCCACGCCGCTCGAGCAGTCGCCGCCGGCGCTGCGTCGCGCGGCCGCGGCCTGGTTGCTCGACGAGGGGCGCCGGCAGACCTGCTTCGTGGTCCACCCCCGCCGCCGTCCCTGGGCCGTGGGCTATCGAGCGAGCGACTCGACGACATTCTGGACGGTCTGCGCCCGCCACCAACACCAACGCCCTACGTCAGCCCAGCCATCGCCGCAGCCGCCGCCGTTGGCGACTTTGTAGTGGCCGATGGAGATAGCCTGCACGAGGCACTCAGCCAGGCCTCTCCCGGTGACACGATCGTGATGAAGAACGGCGATTGGCGCGATACTGAAGTCATCTTCGACGGCACGAAAACCTCGAATGGAAAAGGCGGCACCAAGGACGCACCGATTACTCTCAAAGCCGAGCAGAGCGGTAGAGTCCTGATGACGGGTGAGTCACGACTCCGTATCGCTGGCGAGCACATGGTGGTCGACGGACTCGTCTTTACCGATGGAACTTCAGATGGTGAACAGATTATTCAATTCCGCGTCGATAGCGACAACATGGCAACGAATTGCCGCCTTACAAACTCTGCGATGATTAACTTCAACCCTGAGTCCCCGACGACCGAGTACAAGTGGGTTGGCGTCTACGGTACTGACAACCGAATCGATAACTGCTGGTTTAGCGGCATGAACCACAAGGGCGTCACGCTGACCGTTTGGCTGGAAGACGACCCAATTCCGAACAACACCATTATCGAAAACTGTTACTTCGGAGATCGCGCACCGGGAAGCGGAAACGGATACGAAACGCTGCGTATCGGCACGAGTACTCGTTCCGAGCAGCGCACCGATTGTATCGTTCGCGACAATCTGTTCGAGAACTGTGACGGCGAGATTGAAGTCATCAGCAACAAGTCTGTCGGCAACCAATACATCGGGAACACATTTATGGAATGCAACGGCATGCTGACGTTGCGCCACGGAAGCGACTGCCGGGTGGAGAACAACTACTTCTTCGGCGGTGGGAAAGATGGCTCTGGTGGCGTCCGGCTCATCGGTCCTCGCCACGTGGTATCCAATAACTACTTTCAAGACCTCGCCGGAGAAGTGTTTCAGGGAGGTATCGTCTTTATGAATGGCGTTCCCAACTCACCGCTCAATCGATACCTCCGGGTGGAGGATTGCATTGTCTCGGGCAACACGATGGTCAACTGCACCGAGAGCTTTGTGTTCGGAGTTGAGTCGTCTGTTGGCGATAACATCCTCGCGCCAATCAATAACGAGATAACCAACAACATCATCGTCACCGATGGCGCTCCTGTCGCCAACGTTATCAACCTGCCAATCGATGGCACGGTCGAAGGGAACATTTACTTCGGTGGTCCCCTCGGCGCTGAAATCCCGGGTTTCAATGAAGTAAACCCGAAGTTGCAGTCAGAGGCAGACGGCGTCATGCGCCCGACCGCACCGGGCGTCAGCGAACACTCGTCGGCATCTGCGAAGCGGAGGCCGCTCACCAAGGGTGATGTTGGACCTGATTGGATGCGGGCACAGTTCAAATGACAGTTCCTCCGCAAATAGGCGCGAGGCGTAGTCACCTCGTTATCGTGGTGATGGGGGTAACCGGCTGTGGCAAGTCCTCGATGGGAATGTCGCTGGCGCGCGAAATCGGTGCGTCCTTCTTGGACGCCGATGACTTTCATCCTCCCGCCAATCGGGAGAAACTGCGCTCCGGGGTCGCCCTCGATGACGGCGACCGCCGCCCGTGGCTCCTCGCGCTTGCTGAGAAGTTGTACGAAGAAGGCAAACGGCAGCGTGTCGTGCTTGCGTGTTCAGCATTGAAAGAAAAGTACCGAACCCTCCTGCAGACCTGCGGTCATCCGGTACTGTTTGTGCACCTGAAAATTGATCAGCAGATCGTTCATGATCGGCTGACGATTCGCGCTAAAGAACACGAGCTGATACTGAAGGACTTCACCGGAATTCTAAGTGGTCAGTACCGCGATCTCGAGCCGCCCAAATCCGGCCTGAGTTTGGATGGTACCAAATCCGTCGAGGAACTGACGAAACAAACCGTCGACTCGCTTGCAGATGAAGAAGCCAGGCTCGGAATGGAGTACTTCTCCGAGGGCTCCCCCGACATGGAGGTCGATACCGACCGGGCGTCGGAGTTGATTGACTGCATGCTTGAGCAGATTGGCGACGCAAAGCGCGTCTTGCTGATTCCGCCGGACTTTACACGGCTTCACTCCGGTGCGGGCGAGCTGACGACGATGCTCTATCGCAAGCTCTCCCCCACTTCGGAAGTTCACGTACTCCCGGCGCTCGGAACACACGCGCCGATGACGACGGAGCAACGCGAAGCCATGTATCCCGGTATTCCTTCTGAAGCGTTCCTGATTCACAATTGGCGCGAAGGCCTCTCTCGGTTGGGTGAAATCAGTTCGGAAGAGATTCAGGAGATCAGCGGCGGGAAGCTCGACTATCCGATTGCCTGTGAAATCAATAAACTGCTCGTGGAAGGTGGCTACGACCGTATCTTTTCAATCGGTCAACTCGTCCCTCACGAAGTGATCGGAATCGCTAATCACGCGAAGAACATTTTCGTAGGTACCGGCGGACGCGACACCATCAATCGCTCTCATTTCCTTGGTGCGGTTTGCGGTATGGAGTCGATCATGGGGCGCATGAGCACACCCGTTCGCGAAGTCTTGATGCGTATGAGCGAACGATTCGCCCATGACCTTCCGATTACCTACTTGCTAACGGTAAGGGGCCAGAATGACGACGGCAATCTCGTCACGCGCGGGCTTTATGCTGGTGACGGCGTTGGTTGCTATTTCCGAGGCGCACGACTTTCCCAGCAGGTGAACCTCACCTTCGTCGACGAACCAATTGATCGCTGTGTTGTCTACCTCGAACCTGGAGAGTTTCACTCTACTTGGGTGGGTGACAAGGCCGTCTATCGAACGCGGTGCGCCTTGGCCAAGGATGCAGACCTTCTAGTAATCGGACCGGGAGTTAGCACCTTCGGCGAAGATACCAAGATCGATACATTGATTCGCAAGTACGGATACTGCGGCACGGAAAAGACGTTGGAAGCCGTCAACGCTGAGGGGTCTGAACTCCCAGAAAACTTGTCCGCTGCTGCGCACCTCATCCACGGATCCAGCGAGGGGCGTTTCCGCATCACCTTCGCGCCCGGCGGCTTGACCAAGGAAGAGATCGAGAGTGTCGGTTATTCCTACATGAACCCAGCAGACGCCCTCAAAAAGTATCCCGTCGAACAACTTGCCGATGGTTGGAACGAGCGAGACGGCGAGCGCTTTTACTTTGTTAGAAATCCAGGACTTGGTCTGTGGACTCAGAGAGATCAATTCGATTCATTCTAGACGATGACTTCAGAAGACAGGTGAAAAATGAGCACAGAAACGATGACCAGCAGCTATACACAGTTTCAGTCTATGACAGAGGACTTTCTTAAACCGATCGCGGCCCTCATGGAGAGCGGGCGCTCGACGTTGCCTCTCATCGGCATGAAAAGCGATCACGCGGAGATCGCCGACAAGTTTGAGGCTTACGCACGACCTGCCCTCCTCGCCGCCCTTTGGTTGCAGACCGCCCCAAACGAAAACGAAGAACTCGACCGCGAAGAGATCGCCAAGTGGTTCCGCGATGCCATGATCATCGGCACCGATCCGAACAACAAGGAGTATTGGGGAGAACCCACCAACTTCCACCAGTTACCCGTCGAAATGACGATCCTGGTCATGGCGATCGATGCCGCGCGCGACTGGCTGTGGGAGCCGTTAACCGCTGAGCAAAGGCAACAGATCGCCGACTGGTTCGG
>JAUIJJ010000348.1 GCA_030431385.1 bacterium
ATCGAGATAGGGGCCGTCGAAACCGACGTAGTCGTCGTTCTCGTCTTCTGTCAGCTCTTCGAGGTTCTTCGGAAGCGAGCCGGTATCGATATTGAAGTTCTTAATGGCAGTCTCGAGGTTTTGCAGTTGGGCCTTCGTTGCCGCGATGCGCGCCTTCTCGGTCTTACCGACAAGCTGCGGGCCGACGAGGGCGAGCAGGATGCCGATGATCACCACGACGAACATGATCTCGAGGAATGTGAAACCCTTGGGGCTGGTGTTCTTTCTGCGAATCATTGTGAAACTGTCCTCCTGAGTTTGTGCCTTCCAGCGTCAAGCGCAGGAAGTCTTGTGCGGAACCCCTGTCGAGATCAAGCCGAGCATTACCTCAGCTGCTGCGCAGCGTCGACGATGAGCACCTCTGCCGGTTGATCGGCGGGGCTTTCTATTGAGATAACCGTGCCAGAAGACGTTGGTCCCTGATTGGGGAGCGTCATTGCGTAGCCGAGGGTCAACAATCCGCCCGCAAGCATCAGCGTGCAGGCCGCAATCAAGCGGTCGAGCAACCGTGGATTTGCGAAAAAATTGCCGCCGGAATCTCTTAAGTCGTTGATTTTCATTGTTTTGCCACCTCCTGGGGTCGTGCCTCTGATTAACTAGATGCATTGTCTGAGCCAGAAGTTTGTCCCCAACCAAATCGTCTCTCGGCAGACAGGATTTGCTTGTCAACTGCGGGTCGAGTCGCCATCTTCCGAAGTGACTTCAGGCAGAATCACGGGTGGAGCCGGATGATTCTGCGGCAGTGGAGCGTGGGCGGAGGAGAATCGCAGGATGCAAAGCGGGTTGAGGAGAGAAGTCGAGAGGGCTCTCACGGAGCATCTCGGAGAAGAGGTGCAGGTTAGCTCGCGGCGAAGTCTCGGCGGCGGGTGCGTCAACAATGCCGAGCGACTCGACACGAATGCCGGCCCGTTCTTCGTGAAGAGCAACCCGACGCCGCTTCCGGGTCTCTTCGAGCGTGAAGCGGAGGGGCTGCGTGCGCTCTCCAGCGTCGGGTCACTCACCGTTCCCGAGCCAATCCACGCGTCGAGCGGTGGCGTCGACTTCCCGCCGTTCCTGCTCATGGTTTACATCGAAAGCAATCGCGAGCGGTGTAAGGACTTCTTCGGAGAATTCGGGCGCCGTCTCGCTCAGCTTCATCGCAACGGCACCGCGCCGCGCTATGGCTTCGAGAACGACAATTACTGTGGATCAACCTCCCAGCCCAACGGATGGACAGAGGACTGGGTGGAATTTTGGCGCGAACACCGCCTCGGCCACCAGCTAAGGCTTGCTGAGCGCAATGGCTTTGCCGGCGAGCTGCAAACATTGGGTGCGCGTCTGATGGAGCGGCTCCCAGAGCTCATTGCCGAACCTGCCGAGCCGCCAACGCTTCTTCACGGCGATCTGTGGAGTGGAAACTTCATGGTCGATTCGAAAGGCGATCCAGCGCTCATCGACCCGGCGACCTACTACGGCAGGCGAGAAGCCGACTTGGCGATGACGATGCTCTTTGGCGGCTTCGACTCGCGATTCCTCGTAGCTTACGAGGAAGAGTGGCCTCTCGCCCCCGGTAGCGAGGAGCGGCTCGAAGTCTACAAGCTCTACCACCTCCTCAATCACCTGAACCTCTTCGGAGGTGGGTATCGCAAGAGCTGCATCGAAGTGATGGAGCGGTTTGTCGGCTGAGGAAACATCGCCGACCGACCGGTGCATCATACCTTCAACTCGCCGTCCTTGCCATTGAACCGCACTTCGTAAAGATCGCGCCGGCGGTCGAGCCAGTTACGCGTCGTGCCGGTGTAGCGGTGGCGCCTGAGGAGCTCGATGTCGAGGTCCTGCATGATGAGGGTCTCGATGTTCGGCGTACATTCGGCGGCGATGCAGTCGCGGCTGAAGCAGATGTCTGCCGGCGTGTAGATCCCCGATTGGGCGTAGTGGATATCCGCGACAGGCACTTGCGGCAGGTTGCCCGTACATCCGGCGATCACCGTGTAGACGTGGTTCTCGATGCACCGGGCAATAGCGCAGTGGCGCACTCGCAGATAGCCGTTCCGTTCGTCGGTGTTGAATGGGCAGAAGATGATCTGCGCTCCCTTGCGAGCGGCGACGCGGGCGAGTTCGGGGAACTCGATGTCATAGCAGATCGAAATCGCGACTCGCCCGCAGTCCGTATCGAAGACGTTGACGGAGTCGCCACCGTTGACTCCCCACCACTTCCATTCTGCAGGGGTGATGTGGATCTTCTTCTGGCGGTCAATTGTGCCGTCGCGGCGGAACAGAAACGCCAGATTGTAGAGCTTTCCATCCTCTATCCCGAAGGTCGAGCCACCGATAATGTTCACGTGATAACGCAACGCCATCTCGCTAAACATTTCGAGATACTGTGGAGTGAATTCAGCGACTTTCCGCGCGCCCTCCGACGGACGTTTCACCTTCGCAAAGGAGAGCAACTGCATCGTAAACAGCTCGGGGAACAGAATGAAATCGCAGTGGTAGTCTGACGCTGTATCGACGAAGTAGTCGACTTGCTTGACCATGCCCTCGAAGTCTTCCACAGCGCGCATCTGGTACTGCACCGCGGCGAGGCGAACGATCTGCACGGGCCTGACGGAACGCTTCTTGAAAGGGCGGAATTCGAGGTTCATCCACTCCATGTGGGTCGCCCAACCGGCGCTGTCCTCGTCGGAAGGCAGGTAGTCTTCCAGCAGCCTCTTCAGTTCGAAACCATTTGCGAGCTGAGCCGTTAAGACCGGGTCGTACAGTGACTTTTCCTGAACCTTTTGAACGTAGTCATAGGCGGACATTTCCCCTTCGCACTTTTGGTAGCCGGGAATTCGCCCGCCGATGACGATTCCCTTCAAATTGAGTTCGCGCACGAGTTCCTTGCGGGCCGAATAGAGGCGCCGCGCCAGCTTCATTCCCCGGTACTCGGGGTGTACCATGATCTCGATCCCGTAAAGCATGTCGCCGTCGGACCGGTGCGTCTCAATCGTCCCGCCGCTGGAGATCGTTTGCCAGTCATGCCAATCCGAATACAGGTCGTAATCGACGATCAAACTGCACGAGGAAGCGACGATCTCCTCGTCATAGGTCACGCAGATCTGGCCCTCGGGAAACCGTTCGAGCATCGCTACGAACTGTTCTTCGGGCCACCCAGCCATCGTGGGAAAACAGACTTTCTGAAGCTCGAACACTTTTTTGTAGTCTTCAGGTTTCAGGCAACGCGTTTCAACATTTGATTCGAACTGCGAGTGGTCAATTTTCATGGGCGAACAGGGGGTCCTTTACCGAGGTTACCCAACAGTAGGATGGAGGCGGGAGAAAAGCAAGGGAGGAACCATTGGGCCGACTGTCCAAAACGACAAACAAAGAAGCACCGCCACGGTTTCGCGGCGGTGCTCAGGATCTGGATTCTTGTGAGGTGGAGGGTGGTTTGGTACCCGGTCGATTATTCCGGCGAGGTGTGGATTCGACGGACCTGAATGCAGCCGCTGCACGCCTCGGGGACGCCGCCCTCGAGCCACTCGCGCTGGAACGCCTTGTAGCGGTCGCTGCCGAGAAAATCCATTAGATCGCCGACTCGTAAGTCACCGTAGATGCCGTCGTCCTTTGGGCGTTCTTCCGGCGCGAGATAACGCATGACGTCGTTCTTGTTCAGGTAGCAGCAGGAGGAGACGCGGCCTTCGTAATCGACGAATAGGTTCGTCGCCGGGCGCACGAGGCACATGCCGTCGTGGTGCATCCGGCGGGGGTGAATTTCCAGTCGCATGCCGACTTCCTTGGCGACTTCGCGGGCCTCTTCCATGACTTCGTCAAAGCGCGCGATGACCTCCGGTTCGAGGTCGCCGACCATGCCGGTGTTCCAAAGCGCGTCGGTCAGTTCCTCGCGGTGGATCGCCGACTCGAAGTGCTTGGCGACGAAATGATCGAAGATTAGCGTGAGCCATTTCGCCATCCAGCACGAGTCGATCTCGGATCGTGATGCGACCGGACGTCGGGGGGTTGATGAGGCCCACAGCGGTCAGAAACGTTGAC
>JAUIJJ010000349.1 GCA_030431385.1 bacterium
GGCCGTTGAATCCCCTCGATGCATGGGCGGGGACGCTCGCATTCACAGCTCAGATATTCTGCGACTTTGCCGGTTACTCGACCTGCGCGATTGGAACCGCGCTTTGTCTCGGGTTTCGAGTCCCCAACAACTTCCGGTTCCCCTACGCAGCGATTGGCTTCAGCGACTTCTGGGAGCGTTGGCACATTTCCCTCTCCCGATGGTTACGCGACTACTTGTACATCGGGCTAGGAGGAAATCGAAAGGGCATCGGACGCACGCGGATCAATTTGATGCTAACCATGTTGATCGGCGGACTTTGGCACGGCGCCGCGTGGCAGTTCGTGGTGTGGGGAGGCATTCACGGTTCCTACCTCATCATCGAGCGGCTCTTGCGAAAGCGATGGGGCGGGGCTTCCTGGGCGTCGAAACCGTGGGGTATGTTCACGCTCGCGATGGTGACATTTTTCTTCACTGTCATCACTTGGGTTTTCTTCCGAGCAACTGACCTCAGTTCGGCGTGGGGTATCCTCGTGTCGATGTTTGGTTTCGTGTCCGACGGGGCGATGGTGCTCGCTACTTTGGACATCGTCAAAGTCTTCGTGGTGATGGTTGGCATTCTCGCGACCCATTGGTACATGCGCGATAAGACACTCGAAGGCGTCGTGTCTCGTGCGCCGTGGTGGGGTGTCGGATTCGTTTGGGCGGTGATGGTGATCTTAGTGATTCTGATGCAAGGTGGCGGCGATGCGTTCCTCTATTTTCAATTTTAAGAGACTCCCTCCGTTCGTCCTCTGGACGCGCGCCACTGTTCTCGCGGCGGTGCTTGTCGTGGGCTTTTTCACCGGTTGGGAATTGTATGTTAGAAACGCCCTCAGCTACGGGGTTTCCTACAACGATTCCAACGATTTGTGGGCGCAGTGGCGTGACTACCTGCGTCACACCGAGGACGATCCGCCAACGCTTATCGGCGCATCGCGCTCTCGTTTCGACATCGATCTCGACGTGTGGCAGGAAGCCACCGGCGGCCCGCGCCCGGTTCAACTATCGATTAACGGTGCCTCTGCCCTGCCAGTCTTTCAAGACCTCGCAGACGACCCGACTTTCAACGGCGACCTGATTATCAGTGTCACCGAAGGTCTCTTTTTCGAAGAACAGGGCCCCGCCAATGGGCGCGCCTTCGAAGTCGTGAACTATTCGCGCAGGTGGTCCCCGTCTGCTCAGGCAAGTCATCGACTCGCGATGGGTGCCGAAAGCGTTTTTGCATTCCTCCAGAAGGAAGACCTCGCGCTGCCCGCGCTCATCAACAACAACATTCACCTCCCCAATCGAGAAGGCGCGCGCTTGATGCCCCGTCTCCCCGGCTACCTCTGCAAGATCGAAGCAGACCGTCGCGAGATCATGTGGCATCGACTGGAAAATGATCCCGAGTACCAGCAAGTCGTACAAAACACCTGGGTTGGACTCGGAAAGTTCGCGCAGGCAATCGAGGGCGATGCCTACGAGGAAATGCTCGAGCGCATAGTGCGAATGGTCGACGCCGTGCGCTCGCGGGGAGGCAACGTCGTATTCCTCCGGCTCCCTTCGTCCGGGCCGTATCTTGAAGGCGAGAAGGCGCTCTGGCCCCGCGAGAAGTATTGGGATCGGCTGTTGGAAGAAACCAACGCGCCGGGAATACACTTCGAGGATTATGAACAGCTGAGCGAATTCACCTGCCCCGAGTGGTCGCACCTCACGGGCAGCGACGCGACCGAGTTCACAAAGCGCCTAATGCCGCTCCTCAAAGAGCATATTCGGTAGCGCTCTACTCCTGCCAGATCGCCGTGAGAAACCAACCTAGCGCACGCGCGTCGCCGTTGTGAATGACGTAATCGGGAATGATCGGATTCGGCATCAGGAACCGAATCTCCAACGTCTCGCCCAAATCGACCAGTGGGATTTTTCTCAGCACCCAGGCGTCAGCAGAAAGCTTCATCGGGAAGAGTCGCTCGCCGATTCTAACAGCTCCCTCCAGCCCCGCCGGCGCCAGACCCAGTGAACCGCTCATAAGAATGTGAAGTGTGTTCGCATTTTGCTCTCGGCGTAGCACCAGAGTTGCATCGTGGCTGGAGGCCCGGTAGGGAATTCCGTAGCGGCCATCGGTTTCCCGCTCGTGCCAGCCTTCGCCCAATTGGTTCTCGCCGTAGCGACCGACCACGATTGCAGGCTGGAGGGATTCCGGCGCGATCACTTGCCCAGGCGCCCGATGATCTTGTCGAGCAGGCCGCCACCAGATTTGCCCTTCACAGCCTCCGCCTGAAGCTCATCGATCTTTTGCTCGTTTGCCCGCAGCGCGTCCTTGATGCGTTGCTCGATGATGATCGGTCCAGAGCCCGCACCCTGAGCGTTCATCGCGCGGGCCTCAGCGTCGACGAGCCTCGTGAACAGGCGCGCCATCTCAACGGCCGAGCTGCCCGCATCAGCGGCAGGTGTCGTGTGATCGAGACTTCTCGCCGTTCCCGGAGTCGCGACGAATAGCATTCTATAAGGAACCTCGGAGACCTTCGGCGTAGGCGCTGCGGCAAACGCTTCGTCGTAGCCCCGCCACGCGTTGTCCGCTTCTCCGCGGACCTGCCGGAGCATCGAAAGTCCATGATAGGCCGCCCACTCTCGTAGCTCGTAAGACCCATGAACCGCCTTGATCGGGTGGCTCACCGGCCACTCACCCAAGATGTCCACGGCGCGCGGAAGCCCATACTGGACGTGCTCGTAGAGCCAGGGGTGGGGTCGGGAAAACGCGCTCTTGTGCGCCTCGTTATATAGCTGTTCGACGGCCGCCGTTGACTCGTGATAGACTGGGCAAGCCAGAACAACAACCCCGCGACTGACCCGGCACATCTCGTTGAGGAACTGGCTGCGATTTTCCGGCGGTATGTGCTCGAAGGTGTCGATACTCACAACCGCGTCGAACTGGCCGTCGTCGAAGGGGATGTTCTCTCCCCCGGCGCTGACGTAGTCCGGAAGGTCTTCCTCCGGCCTGTCCAAGGTGACCGACTTCCAGCGGGGGAACGCCTGCGTAAACTCACGGGCGAAGGTGCCCGGATAGCCGCCAACGTCAAGGAGACCGGGCTGCGCCGGCAGCGTACCCGATTCTGAAAGAAGCACCGAAGCGACGGCGCGAAACCGGTGCGCGGTATCTGCCGGGAGGTGGGAAAACGAGTCTTCATGCGACATGATCTGATATCTCATCGGAAGTTGGCTGTGATCAAAGCACGATGTCCCACCATCGCGGCAACGAAGATGTTTCGAATTGCTCCGATGGGGGCAAACTGCCCCGAGCCGCTGCACCCGGTGCCGACCACTTTGAAAAACTGTCCGAATTGCTAAAAAGAGGCTTTTCATCGCGAATCGTTTGCGTCAGGGTTTTCCCTAACGACGTGAGAGGCCGCAGTATGGCGCACAGAAACCTTAGCAGTATCGTGTTCGCGGGATTCGATCCCACGACGGCAGCGACCACGATCTCACTAATGGGGGACGAAGGTCTCCCGGACGACATTCGCATTGTTCGCGGGCTCTCCAGCGAACCGTGGCAGCACACGCGCTCCGGGTTGATGGTCATCGGCATGGACCCGACCACAGACCTGGTGCGCGTCAGCCAACTCATTCAGAACAGAACCACCTACTGGGAAGTGGCAGTCGCAATTCCCGAGGTACTTTCCTACTACTCTGTCGCGCTGCTCGCTCAGGGCGCCGCGAAAGTCCTCACCCACCCGGAAGACGACCTCGAAGCGACGAAGGTCGAGCTGCGTTCGCTTCTGAGAACGCTCGCCATGCTCCAGTCTGATGCCTTCGGACTCGAAGTTTCTGATCTCATTCAGCTCTACGGTGAAAAGCGCATGGCGAAAACCCTGCGTCTCACCGGCGACGGATGCGTCGGCTCGATTTTCCTGACTGCCGGCTCCGTCGTTCATTCCGAGACGATGGACAACGAGACCGGGATGGAAGCATTCCGTCGGTTGATCTCGCTGAACTCCCCAGACATTCGCGTCCACAAAGGGTGCCTGACCGATCAAAAAACGATCGGAATC
>JAUIJJ010000350.1 GCA_030431385.1 bacterium
GTCGGTGACGATCACAGAGGAGCGCCGGGTGAAGTACGATTTTTCCGCCCCCTATAAGGAAGCCTCTCAGCGCATGGTCGTGGCGGCGAATGAGGCCCGCGACTTCAGCGATTCGGCTAACCTCAAGGACGCGAGAGTCGGCGCACAGATCGGCACGACGGGTGCCCTCATCATGCAGGAAGATTTCCCTCAGGCGGAGCTTGTCACCTACGACAGCTACCCGCTCGCGTTCACGGATTTGCTCTCTGGGAAACTCGATGGCGTGATCGTTGATGAACCGGTCGCTGTGGAATACACAAAACTCAATAAGGACTCGGCGGACAAGTTGAAGATGTCCGAAGTCTCCTACTCGGACGAAACTTATGGTGTCGTTGTTCGCAAGGGCGACATCGAATTGTTAGAGCGCATTAATGCAGGTATCGCGGCTGTGAAAGAGGCGGGGATTGATCGAGACCTCCAAAAAAAGTGGATCGAGTGAGGTAGCCTGGTGGGCGGTGCTCGCGACGGCGTTGCTGCTCGTCACTGGATTGTTTTTCACGAAAGACGCCGACGGTGATTACCTCTTTCGCATCATTTTTGATCGCATTCTGGACGGCCGCGCGCTGGTTGAAGTAATCGCGCCCGACGGAAGCGTTTCGCTCCAGCCGACGAAGTCGATTTGGCGCACAGGGTTGGCCGTCACGGTTCAGGTCGTTCTTGTCGCAACCTGCATCAGCCTGGTGCTCGGAGTTTTCTTCGGCGCGATTCAATGCGGACCATCGGCGACTCTGAGATTCTGCGGGACGTTCTATGTCGAGTTCGTCCGCGGGATTCCGATCTATGTTATGCTGCTGTTTGTCTACTTTGGGGTGAACGCGCTGCTGACTCGCAACGCAGGGGGATTCTCTCTGACGCCGTTTGTGGCGGCGGTCCTTGCCCTCGGCGTGAGCTACGGCGCTTACATGGCGGAAGTGGTACGGGCAGGAATTCTGGCGATCCCCCACGAGGAAATCGAGGCCGCGAAACTGGAGGCGACACCGGTTCAGGTTTACCGATTCGTCGTGCTCCCACAAGCGCTGCGTATCATTCTGCCGGCAATCGCTAACGAGTGCATCGCGCTGTTGAAAGACAGTGCGCTGGTCGGTGCGATTACGTTAGTGGACATCACGCGGCGGGCGGACATCTTCGCGCGGAGTAACTTTTTGTACTTTGAATCGTTTAGCGCGCTCGCGCTCGTTTACCTCATTCTCACGCTTGTGCTGAGTCGTTTTCAGCGGGTGCTCGAATCGCGCTACGGCGACGCGAGGGCGCACAAGTATTAGCCCATTAGTCGGTCTTTTCGGGAGGCGGGAAACCCATTTCGTATTCCCATTCGTCGTAGACCCAACCGCGTTTTGTGTACTCGTACTCGACGGTTACTTTTCCGCTTCCTTTGACTGCCTCGACAAGGAAAACGTAGGCGCGTTCCGTGCCTCGGTCGTCGAGTTTCACGTATGAGCGTTGCAAGTTTTCGACCTTGCCGATCCGATCTTCGACTTCGACGCCTCGAACGAAACTCTCCGCATCGGTCCACAGATCGTCGACACCAGGATAGGGCGTGATGACTTGATTTCCGCCGCAACCGGCGAGGATGATAAGAGAGAGACTGAGGATAAAGCGCCGCATGGGTAGCTCCTTGCTAGATCGTGCCAGCTTTGGTGCGTTCGATAATGACCTCGATGATGTCTCGCGAACTGTTTTCCTTGGAGGCGCCGGTGATGACCGTCTCGACGCCAAGCCGCTCGGCGGTCAATCGCTCGGGGACCGTTTCCGATGTGTAGTCGGTTCCCTTGGCGTGCATATCAGGCTTGAGAATCTCCAGCACATGATCCGCCGAGTCCTCGTGAAAGATCGTCAGGTAATCCACGTGGCGGAGCGCGGCGAGCAGTTGCAGTCTGCCCAGTTCGGAGAGCACGGGCCGCTGCTCGCCCTTGAGTCGCCTGATCGAAGCGTTGGAGTTCACCGCGAGCACGACGCGGTCGGCGATGTTTTTCGCGCCTTCGAGGTAGCTGATGTGGCCGCCGTGGATGAGGTCGAAGCACCCATTCACGAGGATCACGCGCATGCCGCGCTCGCGGGCTTGTTCAATCGCTTTGGCGGTCTTTTGCAGGTGTCCGAATTTGCGGCGCAGCCCTGGGTCTTCTGGCGCTTGATCGAGAATCAGATCGGCGAGAATGCGATGGGCGGCGGTGAAGAGGTCTTCCTCGACGAACGCCTTGTGGGCCTTGCGGGCTTCGTGCAGATGCTCGAAATCCATGGGGACGTCGTCCTTCTTCTGGTGCCCAGTGAGAACGCGAATGCCCTTTCCGCCGCAGGCGAGGCCAAACTCGACATCGAGCGTTCTGTCGCCAACGGAGTAGACGGGCAGGCCCTCGAGGCCAAGGTCGCGGACTGCGTCGTCGTACATGCCAGTGCCCGGCTTGCGGCGCGGGTCGCCGGAATCGGGTAGCGAGGGCGCATGATAGACGCCGTCAATCCGCGCGCCCTCGGCGGCCAGCATTTCGATCAGGCGCTTGTGAATCGCAGAGAGCGTTTCCTCGGTAAAGTACCCGCGAGGGATGCCCGATTGGTTGGTGGTGATGACGCAGGCGACGCCTTCCTGATTGAGGACCCGGATGGCCCGCGCCGCGCCGGGAATGAGCTTCAGCCGGGCCGGATCGTCGAGGTAATCGACCTCTTCGTTGATCGTGCCGTCGCGATCCAAAAGGGCCACCGCTCGAAATTTTGAAACATCAACCATCACAAACTCCCCCGCCAAGACTGCGTGGAGTCTCCACAAGGAGCGGCGAGGTGGTCAATAGGCAGGGCGGTTAGAGGAGTAGGCGTCCTCGCTAGCGGGAAGAGTTTCGGTGACTTAACCGGGGGTGCATTTATTGACGTAGACCTGTTTCTCCATGCCGTCGGAGAAGCGCTCTTGTGCCTCGCTCAAACTTGGGGCATCTCGCACTGCATTTATTGAGATGGTTCCTTGAATGATGGGTTGCTCAACTTCTCCGCCCCGGATTTCCAATTCCTTCGGCAACCATTCATACTCTTCCAGATAGGAAAGCACTCGCACTTCAATGACCGAGCGATCGTTCCGCCCATATGGTCCGATGGCGGTGTTGATCGTGTTCCGCCCCATGACCTTTCCCTCTTGAAGATTGAATCTCTGACAGACTTCCTGGGTGAAGTTGGAGAACTTGTGTATTCCGCTAAAGTACGAGACGAATTCAGTGCCGTCCGAATCGGTCCCTTCCACCATGAGCGGAAACTCTGAGTACTTGGGCTTCCAGTTTCGGGTCGCAGTTAAGAACTGCAATGGGTTCAAGAGATTGACCGGCAAGTCACCGCGTTCCGGGTCGTAGGCGGAGACCAAATGCTCATCCCCGTTTTGCCAATAGTCATACCGTTGGGTCTGCCCGTCATGTTTGACGACAACCGAGTTCGCCCCGTTGGTGACCTTAACGATCGTCCCCTCATCAGTATAACACGCCTCAATTTCCAACTCTCGGGTACCCTCGAATCGCTCCGGCCACTGGACGGTTGCCGTCGCCTCGATTTCGATGTTGGGAACTGTGTTCCAATTCGGCGAGTCTTCTGCCAGCGCGGTTGCGGAGAGCGATGTGAGCAAAAACGCCAAACCTGCGAACAAGTTACGAAACATTCGAGAAATCCTCTCAAAGGAATAGTTCCATGAACGGCTACCACGGTCTATAGTCTCAGCGCAAGCCTTCTCCCAATTCCCCCTCGCCTAACTTGCGAATAATCTGTTCCGGGGAATGTCGCTTCCGTCGTCCAATCGATCTGAACCTGCTTCAAGTTAGGAATCGGCGCGAATGCTCTCATCCGAAGTTGAGCCGTTTCGGGGAGGGGAGCAGGTGTACTTCAACGCTCACTCTTGGCGTTTCCAAACAATAAGTTCCGAAGATCTCTTTGGCGCTTCCCTTGTTCTCCTTCAGCAGTGTCAAAGACCTGATCTGATGCCTTTATCATGAGTCCATCATTTGGGAGCGGTTCCAAGCCCAGCCAAGAGATAGATC
>JAUIJJ010000351.1 GCA_030431385.1 bacterium
TTGCTAAGCGCATGGCCTCGGTCGGCGAAATGGTACGTGCATTTCCCTCGACACCGGTCTTTGAGTTAGTCATAGACGACGTGCTCAAGCTCCATGTCATGGTTCCCGAACGGTATATGTCGCAAGTGCAAATGGGACTGGATGTCGAGGTTCGCGTTGATGCCTATCCGCAGGAAATGTTTCCCGGCAAAGTGGCCCGGATCAATCCGACCGTCGATCCACAAAGCCGCTCGTTCGATGTCGAAGTTCACATTCCCAACCCAGACCACCGGCTCAAAGCTGGCGGCTTCGCCAAGGCCGAGGTCATCGTCGGAAGAGCGGCAGAGGCTCTCACCGTTCCGCTTGAAGCCGTGACGCGATTCGCGGGGGTTTCGAAAGTGTTCATTGTCCGCGAAGAAACGGCTCGGGAAGTCGAGATCACCATCGGCACACAGGGACCAGGCTGGGTCGAAGCGCTCGGTGGACTGCGAGCTGGTGATGTGGTTGTGACCAGCGGGCAATCGAAACTCGCGAATGGGACGCGCGTCACGGTGCGAGAGAATGTAGCTAGGACGGCACGACGCGACTGACGGCCCATTTGGGCCACAAGCTCCTTTCGGTTTCGGGGTCACAGTTATGAGTATTTGGGAAATCTGCATTCGGCGGCCAATCTTCACGCTCATGCTCGTGAGCGCGCCGGTCGTGCTGGGACTGGCTGCTTATCCGCGCTTGGGCGTGGACCTGTTCCCTAACGTTGATCTTCCGGTGGTTGTCGTCACCATGACGCTCAAAGGAGCGAGCGTCGAGGAAATGGAAACCTCGATCACCAAAGAAGTGGAAGAGGTCGTCAATACGATTTCCGGCATCGACGAATTGCGTTCGACGACTAAAGAAGGCTTCTCACAGGTCGTGATCCAGTTCCACCTGTACAAGGACGGGGATACGGCCGCGCAAGAGGTGCGCGACAAAATCTCAACGATTCTCAGTCGCTTGCCTGTCGGCACTGATCCTCCGCTCGTCGACAAATTCGACATTGATGCGGCCCCCGTGGCGACGATCGCCGTTTCGGGCGGTCGCAACTTTCGCGAGGTAACCGAGATCGCCCGCAAGTCGATCAAGGAAGATTTGGAAACAGTTCAAGGGGTTGGCGCGGTGACGTTGGTTGGCGGCCAGCGGCGAGCGGTTAACGTCTATGTCGATACCGACAAGCTGGTCGCCTACATGCTTTCCGCAGAGGATGTGCGGCAAGCGCTGATCCGGCAAAACCTCGAACTTCCGGGAGGACGAGTCGATCAAGGGTCGCAGGAACTCGTACTCCGCACGATGGGACGACTGGAGAAGTCATCCGACTTCCTGGATCTGATTGTGGCGAATCGGGAGGATCAACCGATTCGCATTCGTGACATTGGTCGCGTGGAAGATGGTGTGGAGGAGCCTCGCGGCCTGAGCCGGCTCGACGGCGAAAACGCGGTGAGCCTCATTGTGCAGAAACAATCCGGAACCAATACGGTGGAGGTGGTGCATGCGGTCAAGGAACGACTAAGCAAGATTACGCCTCTGCTGCCGAGCGATATCAAGACCGTCATTATTCGCGACCAGTCGCGTTTCATCGAAGCCTCGATTGAAGAGGTGAAATTCCATCTGGTTCTGGCCGCGATCCTCGTGAGCCTCACGATCCTGGTCTTCATCCGTGACTGGCGAACGACGATCATTGCGACATTGGCGATTCCCATGTCGATGATCCCAACCTTTGCCTTCATGTCATTTATGGGCTTCTCGCTGAACAACATCACGATGCTGGGCTTGATTCTGGCCATCGGCATCGTGATCGACGATGCCGTGGTCGTGCATGAAAACATCTTTCGACACATGGAAGAGTTTGGCCGCTCGGCGATGGAAGCGGCGCGCTCCGCGACTTCGGAGATCGCTTCCGCAGTTGTCGCGACGACGGTGTCGCTGCTAGTGATCTTTATCCCGGTCGCCTTTATGCAGGGACGCATTGGCCGGTTCTTCAACTCATTCGGCTTCACCGTCGGCTTCGCGATTCTCATGAGCATGATCGTCTCGTTCACGATGACGCCCATGCTCTGTTCGCGGTTCCTCAAGCTGGAAACGGGCCACAAGACCAGCAAGTCGGGATTCTTTTCACGGCTTTTGGACAATTCGTATTTGTGGATACTGCGCCTATCGTTGCGGCATCGGTGGGCCATCGTTCTCCTGGCGGTGGTCACGCTCTTCTCGACGCCCGTAATCTTCTCCTGGATCGGCAAGGACTTCGTACCCAAGGATGACCAGAGTGATTTTGAAGTCGTGATGACGCTTCCTGAAGGCTACACACTTGATCGCGGAAACAAGCTACTCCTCGAAATTGAGGATCGGCTCAAGCAACTGCGGGGAGTGACGCATGTTTTCACAATCATTGGCGATACGACGGGACGCGTAGCAAAAGGACAAGGCGATGTCACGGAAGCTCGCGTCTATTGTCGGCTCGTCGATCTCGCCGAACGCGATTATTCACAGTTCGACGTGATGCTCGACGCCCGCAAAGTCATGAGCGAATACGTCGATCTGCGCGTGGCGGTGCAAGAGGTTGCGGCGTTTCAGGCGACGGGTTTTCGGCAAGTCGACGTGGACTTGAATCTTGTCGGTCCGGACCTGATTAAGCTTCAGGAATACGCTGGCAAGATCGTGGCATGGATGGAGACGCGCGGTCATTACGTGGACGTTGACACCAGCCTGTCCCTGAGCAAGCCGGAACTGCGCGTGCGGATTGATCGTGAGAGAGCTTCGGACTTGGGCGTATCGGTGCAGACCGTCGCTTCGACACTCGGAATCCTCGTCGGCGGCGAGCCGGTCAGCAAGTACAAAGAAGGAGACGAGCAATACGATGTCTGGCTACGGGCCGAACAATCGTTCCGCGACAACCCGGCGGCCGTCGATTCGCTGACCATCCCGACAACGAAAGCGGGACTGGTTCGGCTATCGAATGTCGCGCGGCTGGAACCTGCGATCGGACCGACGGCTATTAATCGCTATGGCAGACAGCGGCAGATTGTCGTTCTTGCCAATCTCAAAGGAATCGCGCTGGGTGAGGCGATCACGGATGTCGGCGACTATGTGCGGACATTGGATTTGCCGCCGGGGTATCGTCACGAATTCATCGGCCGCGCGAAGTTGCTTTCCGAATCGAACACGAATTTCGTGATCGCGTTTCTGCTGAGTTTCCTGTTCATGTACATGGTGCTCGCGGCTCAATTCGAGAGTCTGGTCCACCCGATCACGATCTTGCTCGCTCTACCCCTGACGCTGCCCTTCGCATTCTTGTCGTTGTTTCTCCTGCGGACGAACTTCGATATCTACGCGGTCTTCGGCCTGTTCATGCTGTTCGGCATTGTGAAAAAGAACGGCATTTTGCAGATCGACTACACCAACGTGTTGCGCGCACGGGGCATGGAGGTCAATGCGGCGATTCTGGAGGCGAACAAGACCCGCTTGCGCCCGATCCTCATGACGACCTTGATGCTGATTGCCGCGATGGTCCCCATCGCACTTGGGCAGGGACCTGGTGCTGGCGCTCGCGCGAGCATGGCGAAAGTTATCATCGGCGGCCAGGGGCTTTCCCTGCTCTTGACGCTTCTCGTGACGCCCGTGGCCTACTCGCTGTGGGAAGATTTCACTCGATACTGGTCGCGCTACTGGTCCTGGGTCGGCCGGTGGCGGTCGCAGGCAGCGGCGCACGAGACGGCTTCGCCCAGCCACGACGGCGAGGCGGTCGTGGGAGCCGGGGCGGTCGCGTCGGCCCCGTCATCTTCTGGGCCGGGTCACTGAGTACAACCGGGTCAAGGCTGAGAAGCCACCGACCGCCCTGGAGATGCAGCGTGAGTGACGGACCATGACCCCTGATGAACTCAAAACCCTCTTGACCTCGATGGAGGTAACGGCAGAGGTGGTCGAAGCGATCGATGTTCCAGCCCTCCAGAGTCTCCGGGGATGGGATTTCAGGGGCTGGAACTATGTGCTGGTCCCGTGGG
>JAUIJJ010000352.1 GCA_030431385.1 bacterium
GGAAAGGGTTGATGCTCAACATTCATCCCTCGCTGCTGCCGGCTTTTCCCGGTCTCGACCCACAAAAACGAGCGATCGAACACGGCGTCCGATTGAGCGGCTGCACGGTACACTTTGTCGATGAAGGGACCGACACAGGGCCGATCATTCTGCAACGTGCCGTTCCCGTGATGGAGTCCGATACCACTGAAGACCTCTCAGCGAGGATTCAGGCTGAAGAGCATCGCATTTTGCCATACGCCGTCGATTTGCTGACAAGCGACCGGCTTTCGATTACCGGGCGCCAGGTGCATGTGCGTCCCGGGACGACTTCCTTTCCAGATGAGGAGGCGAGGCTTTCGCCGCACCACTTCCCCGTCCTGCTCGCGACTTCTAACGAACACAAGGTAGAGGAGATCAGAGAGATCTTGAAAGGGCTGCCAGTCCGTTTCCTCACCTTGGCTGACTTTCCCGATTTCACGATGCCAGCCGAAGATGCTGACACGTTCCTCGGAAACGCGAAGATCAAGGCGCGGCTATGGGCCATTCGGAGCAAATGCTGGGTCCTCGCCGACGACAGCGGCCTCGTGGTCGATGGCCTCAATGGCCGCCCCGGAGTTCACAGTAGCCGCTACGCGCCGACTGATAAGGAGCGCGTCTCGAAGCTTCTCAAGGAACTCGAAGGAGTCGAGTCTGCCAAGCGTACCGCGAGATTCGTTTGCAGCGCGGTATTGCGCAGCCCCAACGGCGACCTTGAGTTTCATACCGAAGGAACGCTCGAAGGGCGAATCGCAGGCTCTCCCGGCGGCGACCATGGGTTCGGCTATGATCCACTGTTCCTTCCAGAGGGTCACGGCGATGCGCGGCTTGCCGAGCTGGGACCCGAGATCAAGAACCGAATCAGTCACCGGGCGCGGGCCTTTTTTGCCATGCGCGAACACCTCGAACGTTTGGCGAGCGGACAGCTCCGCGTGGGAGCCTAAATGAGAGCAGTCAGGTTTGATGGTCAGCTAAAACTCGAGCGCGATATTCCACGACCGGAACCGGCAGACGGCGATGCGCTCATTCGCGTGACGCTTGCCGGCATCTGCAACACCGATCTGGAGATCACGCGCGGGTACTTTGATTTCAAAGGAACGCTCGGACACGAATTCGTGGGGCGAGTGCTCCGGTGTCCTTCAAAGCCGGAATTGGTCGGTCAGCGGGTCGTGGGCGAAATCAACGCATGGTGCGGAGAGTGCCCTACCTGCCGAAGGGGCGACGAAACCCACTGCCCCAACCGCACGACACTTGGGATTTTCAAACGCGATGGCGCGATGGCGGAGTACGTCACTTTGCCTGCCAAGTTGCTGTACGCGCTACCCGATTCCCTTCCCGACGAAGTCGCTGTATTCGCGGAACCACTCGCGGCTGCGGTGGAGATTACAGAACGCCTCCATGTGAAGCCGACTGATCGAGTGATCGTCATCGGAGATGGCAAACTCGGGCTCCTGATTGCGCAGGTGTTGCAGCTGACGGGGTGCGATCTGACGGTCATTGGTCGGCACGATGAGAAGCTGGGAATTCTCTGGCAGCTGGGAATCAAAGTCGCCCTCCCGGATGATCACCCCTCAGAGCAAGCGGACATCGTGGTTGAAGCCACTGGAAATCCGGATGGGTTTGATCTCGCCCGGAAGCTAGTCAAACCGCGCGGCAAGATGGTTCTGAAAAGCACCTACGCGGGGGAGCTGACGCTCAACATGAGCATGGTCGTCGTCGACGAACTCGCGTTGATCGGTTCTCGGTGCGGTCCCTTTGCGCCAGCGCTTCGGTTGCTGGAACAGGGCCTGATCAACGTGGATTCGATGGTTACTGCCACCTATCCACTGAGCGACGCGCTTCAGGCGTTCGAGAAGGCGAGAGAACGTGGCGCGCTGAAGGTCCTACTGACGACGGACGAAGATTAGGACAGATCATACTCTGACTTGACAGTCTTGGGTGAGTCCCGGGAGAAGTCCTTGGAAGCCTCTTCACGCACTGGATTTTCGCCGACGAGAAGAAGATACCGTTCCTCCAGGAAAGCGCCCATGTCGCAACGAATAGCCCCATTCGCACTATTGATCCTGATGATGGTCACCGCACCGTTTGTGGCGCAGGGAGCCTCTATTCGCAACATTCGACTCGCCCAACATGACAACTTCACGCGAACCGTTCTTGAATACGAAGGTATCTTGAACTATCGAATCAGTAACCAGTCACGGGATCGACGAGAAGTGGTCATCGACTTGTCCGACATCGATGGAAGCACTGACCGCGTTAGTTCGACTGGCGAAGAAGAGTTCATCACTGCTTCGATGGTCGAATCCAATTCATCCAGTAAACAAGCTCGCGTTCGACTTCGTACCAATGGCGAGGTGACATTTAGTGAGTTCCTCCTCCAGAATCCCTCTCGATTAGTGATCGACTTTTATCAGGGATCAGCTGCAACCGCCAAAGGGTCAGCTCCGGTAAGAACTGTCCAATCGACATCTCCTCGCAACGGGGGCGGCGGCAGACGGACCATCGTCATCGATCCCGGTCATGGAGGGCATCATAAGGGTGGCGTGGGGGTTTTGAACGGTAAAAAGGTCTATGAGAAAACGGTGACACGTGCGGTCGCGTTTAAACTGGAGCGACTGCTAAAGGCCGACCCTCGGTTTGATGTGAGGCTCACGATACGCAAGGACACGTACTTAGGTTTGAGCGAGCGGACTCAGATCGCAACGCAGCTAAATGGTGACATGTTCATTTCGATCCATGCCAACGCGATTGATGGCGCGGCGAAGAATCGAGCCCGAGGCTTCGAGATGTGGACGTGGAACCGCGATGGTAGCAAGCGCGCCGCTGCAAAAGCTGTGGAAGCTATGGAAAACCATGATCCCGGCGTATCTAGTTCAAACACTTCGATCATTGGTAACATCATGCTCGATGCATTGGAGTCGCAGGCGCTGGTTAGCAAGCAAGTTGCAAAGTCTTTTGAAGCCAGTTTCCTCAAACATTCGTATTTTCGGGACCACTACCGGGGAATTGATAGCGCGCGATTCAAGGTATTAGAAGTCTACGACATGCCCTCGGTGCTCGTCGAACTCGGGTTCATTTCCCATCCCGAAGAAGTCAAGATGCTCTTTAAAGACAGCTTTCAACAGCTCTGTGCCAACGCGATGTACGAGGGAACTGTTAACTATTTCGAACGTAATGATCCCACCTTCCCGCGCTCAAGCACTCGCCTCGCAAAAGGCCGCTGAGATTGAAGATTCTGCACCTCGCGGCATCGCACCGATGGACTGGTGTCGCGGAGCCAGCAGCGCGTCTCGCTCGCGCCGAAACACAGGCGGGTCACGATGTTCTCTTCGCGATGACGGGGGGAGCCAGCTTCGAGTCGAATACACGTGATCTTGGAGTCAAAGTTACCAGCGCGGTTCCGTTCGACAGAAATTGGTGGCCCACTACCAAACTGAAAAACTTGCGCGCGCTGAAGAAACAAATCGTCGATTTCGCTCCTGACATTGTACATAGCCATCTAACTCATGATCATGTTCTCGCGTCGATTGTCGTGCGGGGAATGAATGAAAAACTCAAGCTGGTACGCACCTTTCATCGGGAAACTGCTCCCCGCTCTGACATTTTCACGCGGCGCATGGTGATGAAGCATACAGCGGGCGCTCTTGCTGTTTCCTCACATTTGGCGCAGCAGATTCGAGATGCGTTCGATTGGGAAGCAGAGCGATTGTTGGTCGTTGGTGGTGTCTACGATGAACACCGTTTCACGCCCGGTTCCGGTGAACGTATGAGGGATCAGTGGGGTATTAGCGAAAATGATGTCGTGCTCGGCATCGTCAGCCGCATACGAATCGCCAGAGGATTCCGGTGGCTACTCGATGCGGCTGAGTCGGCTCTCCCAACTCGTCCGAATGTGAAACTCGTGATTTGTGGTCGGGGCAATTGGCAGGAGGAAATGGAAGCCGAAATCAGCAGCCACCCTGCACGGGAGCAAATCGTTTATGCGGGT
>JAUIJJ010000353.1 GCA_030431385.1 bacterium
CCTCATCGAGGTCTATGTGAATGGGACGATCAAGTCCTGCCGCAATGCGCTGGAGGATTCGGGGTTGAGCCGGTCGGATATCGACAAGGTGATCTTGGTCGGTGGATCGACGCGAATTCCCATGGTGCAGGAGGCGGTCGAGGACTTCTTCGGATTGCAGCCGTTCAAGGGAATCAACCCGGACGAGGTTGTAGCGCTGGGCGGTGCGACTCAGGCGGGTATCTTCACGGGCAATCTCGAGGAGGTCACGCTGCTCGACGTCGCGCCGCATTCGCTCGGCATTGAGGTGAAGGACGGCAAGTTCTCGAAGATCATTGAGAAGAACGCGACGATTCCTCTGAAGGCCGCGAAGAACTTTACGACGACTGAAGACAACCAGACGTTTGTGAACATTCATATCCTTCAGGGCGAAGGTGATGATGCTGTCGAGAATCGGAGCTTGGGCAAGTTCACGCTCACCAACATCCCCACTGAGACGAAGGGGAAGCCACGTGTTCGGGTTACGTTTTTCGTGAATGCAGACGGCGTGATGGAGATTTCTGCGGAAGAGCTGAGCTCGAATATCTCACGGACTCTCACGATTGTTCATAGTGAACTGGACGAGGGCGAAAAGAAGCAGCGTCGCCGGGCCAGGAAGCGCAAGCGCAAGGGGCGCGGCGAGAAGAAGTCGCGCTTTTCCGCTCCGGATGCAGCTGGCAAGCCGACGCGCCTCGGTGGTCGGAACAAGCGCAAGGACGACTCGAGTATTGTCGATACGAACGTCGCAGGCCCCGGTGGAGCTCCGGCTGATACGAACGAGCCGGTCGAGGTTGAGCGATCCGATTTTGCGGTTCTCGGCGATACGAACCCGGGAACGGTTCCGACTGCGCCAGTGCCTCAGCATCAGAGCAAGGAGGTCGTCCCTCTTGAGGGGTCGAGCAGTTCTGGGACGTTCAAGGCGCCGATTCGCTACACGCGGTCGTCGCAAGGCATTCGGACACCGGTGCCACTGAAACCGGTGGAGGGAACTCCAGAGGATCAGCCGGGCGATGGCAGCGATTTGGAGACGATTCGTGGTGAAGTTCCCGGGGTTGAGGCGGAGGAGAACTCGCTCTACCCTGCATCGACCCCTTTGCCGATAGTGGATAACAGCCACGCCGAGAGTAGTGGAATCTCTACGGACCATATCAACACGCGCGTGATGAAAAGCGGCGTGACACCAGAGGACGATGACTTTGGTTACCCTCAGGATGCTGCTGACCTTTCGGGCCTGCGGACTGAGCTGATCGACGTCGAGAACATGAAGACGCCGCTGGGGGACAGTACCTCTACCCCACTGGCAGCGGAAGAAGAGCCCGAGGCGATCGAGTTTTCTGAGGAGATCGTCAAGGCGCTGGATATGGCGCGCGAGGGCAAGGAAGGTGGTGAGGCAAATCGGCGCTACACCACCGCACTCGGTGAGCTGAACCGCGACTATGAGGGGGATACTCGTTTCGAGGTGCTCATGGCGTATGCGAGGCTCCGCATGATGCTGGGGCAGGCTGTCGAGATGCGCGAGGTGATGAACAAGCTTCGTGAATCTGCGCCTGAATCTCGCTATGACATTGTGCTCGATCTTCAGAACAAGGCTGTGGAGCGGTTTGTGACGCACCATTCGCTGCGCCGGGACAGAGCTTTGCTTCGCGAGCAGTTTGGTGATCTGGAAGGCGCGTCGGAGGACATGGAGTTCGTGAGCCGAACGGACCCCGCAGATAACGACGCCACGGAGCTGGAGCGAATTTACAAGAAGCGCATCGAAGCGAAGGATGATCCCGCGGCAAAGTTTAAATTGGTGAAGCTTTTCCTGAAAAGCAATCGCGTCGACGAGTCGGTCGACATGCTAGAGGAATTGCAGGAGTATCAGCCGTACGAAACTCGGGCGGTGAAGATTCTGGGACTATGCCATTGGCAAAAGAACCTGCACGTTCTCGCGTGGCAGAAGTTCCGGCAGCTGGAGCTCAACGACGAGATTCGCGATATTCTCTATCGACTCGCCGGTGACATGGAAGCTGCGGGACACCTCCAGAACGCGCTTCCTGTGCTGGAGCACTTGGAGCGGGACAGTGAATCTTACCGCGATGTTAAGGCGAAGGTTAAAAAGCTTAAGTATCGTATCAAGATGATGGAAGACGAGCAGGAGTCGTCGCGGGTGACTTCTGTGCTGAAGGACACGCGTTTCGAGATTATCGTCGAGATCAACCGTGGCAGCATGGGGATTATCTACAAGGCTCGCGACAAGACGCTGGACGAGGTCGTGGCGCTGAAAGTCTTGAATGACTACCTGTGCGCGGACCCTGCTGCGGTGGAGCGCTTCAAGCGTGAGGCTCGTGCGGCGAAGAAGCTTTCGCACCCGTACATCGTCCGTATCCACGACATGTTCGAGACGAGCAATAAGCGATTCATCTCGATGGAGTATATCGAGGGGAATGATCTGAAGGGGCTGCTGGCGAATCGGACGAGCTTCACCGAAGAGCAGTTGGTGTACTACTTCATCCAGATTTGCGACGCGCTTTCTTACGCGCATAAACTGAATATCATCCACCGCGACATCAAGCCTGCGAACATCATGATCGCGGCCGACAACAACGTTCGAATCACGGACTTTGGAATCGCGAAGATTCTGAAGGGCGAGGACTCGACGAAGAGCGGGACGGCCGTTATAGGGACGCCGCTCTACATGGCTCCGGAACAGATCACGGGCGAGGGAATCGACGCGCGGACTGATATTTACTCGCTGGGAATCATGATGTATGAATTGGTGGCCGGGCACCCGCCATTCTACCTCGGGAACATCGAGTACCATCACATTCACACCGCACCGCCACCGCTGCCTGAGAAGGTATCTGCGTCACTGCGAAGTGTGATCATGAAGTGCGTCGAGAAAGACCCGGCCGCGCGATACCAAAACGTCGAGGAGATCCTCGAGGAAATCAATGTCCGCCGATAACATGATTAAAACGAAACTGCTGCTTTGCCTACTCTCTGCTGCCATCTTGTGTTCGTGTGCTCACAAAAAGCCGGAACCGACTACGATCGTTCGCCTTGCCGTGCTCAATGGGGTGCGGGACTACGAGGTCCCGGTCGAGGGTATGGTGACGAACAAGGGCTGGATGCTCTCGAACCGCCACAGTTACCTGTCGCCGAATACGGGCGTGCAGTTGGCGGAAGTTCTGACGTCGGAGTTCGACCGGATTCCGGGCGTCGAGGCGTGGCCGCGTGAGGACTTTCAGATTTACATGGCGCAGAAAGAGCGGTTGCTTCAGCGGAACTATCCGGGGCTGACGCCTGTTCAGCGCAAGGACGTGCTGGATCGTCAGGACCCGATAGATTATGGCAAGTCGCTAGGTGTGGATTACGTCATGCGCCCGGAGATCGCTTATGCGAGTACGGTGGCGAACAGGCCTTTCGGTTGGTGGTACAGCACACTGGAGGCTCGGGTTGAGATGTGGGATGTCGAGGCTGGCGAGATGGTTTGGTCCTACGATTTTGACGACACGGATAACTTCGACAGCCAGATCGCGCTGATGGAAGAGATGGCGCGGCAGGCTTCTCGCGATGCGCGGAAGAAGAGCGCGTTTCGGATCTACTAAACCCTTCAAATTGTTTTGGATTCTACCGGGAAAACTGCCTTTAGTTTTCTGGCGGTTGTGGGACGAGTAGTTTGAGGGCTTTCGGTTGGACTTCGATTGTCACTGGCGTTTCGCCGAGTGGCTCACCGTCGGCGTTGATGGGCATCTGAGGTCTGGATGTGATTTCCAGCTTTCGCGCTCTCTTAAAGACCATTTCCTCGCTGTTGACGTGTGTGCCCGCCATGGCCTGCGTGAATAGTGAGGCGAGGCTTGCGAGGGGTAGCTCTGGCAGAATGGCCACGTCGAGTAAGCCATCGGTGAGGCTGGCATTGGGGGCGATTTCGATGCCGCCGGCGATGAAGCGACCGTTTGAAATGACGAGGTTGAAGATCGGCATCTCGATG
>JAUIJJ010000014.1 GCA_030431385.1 bacterium
CATGGCGACCACCCCGATCCTCCGGGTGACGCAGTCCGCGCCGATTTACTACGAGCTCGGTTCCGGGATGCTTTCAGAGCGCAACGCAGAAGGCGCCGGCCTTCGGGCCTATCTCGGGCCACTCCAGCTGGAGCACTACGGTCCACTGCTTCAGCGAACCGCGGGAATTCCGCTGCAGAGCGGCGTGCTCAGCGGCGAGGGTTGGGTGCTCACTCAAGGCGGCATTGCAACGCGCCTCGACGACGCGACCATGAACCTGAAGCTGGAACAGGGGCGCTGGATTGGTCGCGGCGGTTTGGTCCGCGACATGAACGCGGAGATGAGTTTCGACGTCTCGCGCCGCGAGAACGTTGCCCGTCTCAATCGCTTCGAGGTCCAACTCGAACACCCCGACTCCCGCCACCCGATCGACCAGTTGGTGGTGAACGGCTATTACCACGACAAGGAAGGCGACGACGTTCTGGATGTCGAGTTCCTTTCCGATTCCCTTTCGCTCAACCGGGTAATGCAGATCGTCGACGACTTTCAAGCGGCGCGCGAGGGTCTGCCGCGTCCCGCGAAGGGGCGGACCAAGTTTCCAGAAATCCGCGACATCATCCCGCGCACACTCGACGCGAGGCTGACCGGCGAGCTTCATGATGTCCGATTCTTGAGCCTCCACTTCCCAGCGATTGAGCTTCACTCGCGGATGATTAACGGCGAGTTGCTGGTCGAGGAATTCAGCTCGAGGTCAGACGATGGGGCATTCCTCGTCAGCGCAGGAGCTGATTTGCTCACCACGGAAACGCGTTGGTGGGTCGACCTGAGCCTCCAGGATCTCGACGCGGGGCCATGGTTCGATGCCTTCGGCCCGGTCGGTTATCAGGGGCAAGTCGCCGGGCAGATCACCGCCGAGGCGCAAGTCAACGCCAGAGGTTTCAACCCTGGATCGATCAATAACTCTCTCCATGGAGAGGCAGCGGTTAAGCTCCGCAACGCAACGATCGTAAATCCCAAGCTCGATTGGTCCGCGCCTATGGGCCGACCGCTCGCCACGGACCTTCACGTCTTGATGCGCAGCAATCGGCTCCTCTTCGAGCTTGAAACCCCGTGGGACCCCGACCGCGATTTGTTCGTTCAGGGCGTGCTGAGAAACCCGTTCCCGACCCGCGAGCGGCCAAGTCGTATCACCGCCCTCGCGCGCGCGCTGCTCACCACCACCGTCGGGCCGAAGTGGGAGCGTGACGAAGTCAAAGGCGAGATCGTGATGCCCCGCCAAGACCTCGTCGGCGGAACCTGGCAGCTCGACGGCATCATGACGCCGGGGAACATGCCGGAAGTTCAGCTCAGATCGATACAATATTAGGGCGAGCCGGAAATTTCAGTAGCATCCCGCCGCGTGACATTGCGAGGGTTCCAGCTTGATGCTTGGCTTGACGGTGAAATACTCCGGCCAGTGTGCGCCCGAGCAGTTTCCCGCGGCCGAATTTACAGGTCCCGACTGCTGGGAGAAACCTGACGGATGGCCCGAGAAGGCCCACTAATTCGGGAGTGAGACGTGAAGTTCGAGTACTACTCCACAAACATCGTTCGAGTTCTCTTCCTGCTCATTTCGGCAGGAATGCTCGGAATTGCCCCCGCGCAACAGGTCCTCTTCTCTGAAGACTTCAACGATCTTTCCGACGCCCGGCGCCCCTCTAACGCAGACTGGTTGCTGATCGGTGGCGCGGATGAATCGTTTTGGTACGCCGACAACGGGGGGCTGAATTCCGGTAACCTCGACAGATACCTTCCCATCTACGCTAACGCATTTGTGGTCGCGGAGGGCTCGCGTACTTGGACCGATCTGGGCATCCAGGCGGACTTCATCTTTCAGCAGAACGATGGAGCTGTTCAGCTCGCCGTCCGATACCGACCCGACAACTTCTATTTCGCTGCTCTAAACACAGGTTTTAACAGTGCCGGGCAGGTCTACCGGACGGCGGAGATCAGCAAGTTCGTTGATGGCGCGCCCCTGGAGATCAAGGTAATCGGCTCCCCGGCGTCAGGCACGTCAAACCTCCCCGACTTCGCCGACGGCCAGCTTCATCGCATGGAGCTGAAAGCTGTTGGGCAGGAACTGACGCTCTCCCTCGACGGACAAGTGCTCCTGACGGCGACTGACCGCGAGTTTTCCCAAGGCAGTGCCGGACTCGGCGCCCGCTCAACCCAGATCCTTTTCGACAACGTCGAGGTGCGCGGCATCGGCGGTTTGCCCGCAGCGAGCGGCTCTGGCGAAACCGCAGGTGGTGTTCGCGGGTTTTATAGGCTTCTGGTGATCTCCGGTATGCGCGAGCGCGATGCGAGCCAGGAAGCCTCAAACCTTTCGAGCGCTCATCAAGACGTCGACGCTCGTCCCTGGAACGGTCGCTATGCTGTTTTTCAGGGCAAGTACCTCAACGAACAACAAGCTAACAGCGCCAGAGTCACCATGGAAGAGCAGGGCGTTTTCGTCGAAGACGTCGTGTTCGTTCCCGACTCGGGAACGACGCCGGGCACACCTGGAACTCAGGGGCGCTACCGTTCGCTGGCTGGCCGATTCACTGATCAGAGCAGTGCCGCTTCGCTCAAAAACGATCTCGAGGCGCGGGGAATTTATCCCGTCGAAGTTCGCCGCTCTGGCAATGAGTGGGAAGTTTACGCCGGGTTCGCCGCTGAAACGCAGGCCGAATCTCGCAACATCGCGCAGGAACTGGCGACACGAGGGGTCACGCAGGTAGAGATCGTCGACCTCGAGACCGGGCGCGTAATGGCGCAACTCGGTGGCGAAGAACTCGAGCCTCTCCCGACGGCAGCCGCCCCGGACGTCAGCAGCTATCGTCAGCGCGTACGAGACGCAATGGACCGGCAGGAGTATTCTTCCGCACGGAACATCGTGACCGATTGGCTAGAGCTCGCGCCTGGCGACGCCGAGGGCCAGCGCCTCCGAAAAGAAATCGACGGATTGCTCAACATCGAAAAGCTCCGCCGCGACAAGGAACGCGAGGCGACCCAGAAAATCGCCGAGCTACGGCAGTTCGCTCGGGAAGCAGAAACGGCCGGAAACCTTGAGTCTGCCATTGAGTACTATCGCCAGATCTCCAGCATCGCTCCCAACGAAGACGTGCGCATCGACGCGGACCGCGAAGTCAGCCGACTAAACCTCACGATCATTCGCCAGGCCGAAGACAGCCCGGCGACCAGCGATGGTGGCGGATCGCCGCTCATCATGGCTGTGGGCATCATCCTCGGCTTCGCCGCCTTGGCTGTCGTCATTTTCTTCGTGCTGTCTCAAAAGAAAAAGAAAGCTCCTGCTCCGGCAAAGCCTGCGACTTCCGCGACTGCGGGCCTTGGCCTTTCAGGCATGGCTCCACCGGTTTCGGCACCTGCCGCGCCATCTGCCCCACAACCCCCCAAGGGGCCGAGTACACCAACGGAATCCGAGCGGATTCGCCCGGGAGTCTCGTCACCGGCTCCGGCCACCGGCGAGAGCAGCACGTCGGTGCCCCTATCCACGCAGGCCGAGCCTGAACAAGATTCAGATCCGGGTGATGTTGAGTTGGAATCCGATCATTTTGACTCGGGAGCCCTGAATCTGGAAGGCTTCACCAGCGGCGACACCCCGAGTCCCCTGGATTCTCCCACGCCATCCTCGATTCCTGCCGCAGAGGCATCGCCGATTCCCCCTTCAGAGGCTTCGGTGATCCCGCCTTCTTCTCACACGCCGATTCCCGTCGAGCAAAGCGGCGAGTTTATGACGCCGCCAATGCCAGACTCAGCGCCGCGTTTCGGCTCAGAGGCAGAGGAAGTTCCTCCGTCATCGGAAACCCCGCAGCCAGTCAGCGCGGCCGCAGCGAAAGAGGCGGCCCACAGCGGCATGTACTACGCACAAAATTTTGAGGACGAAGAGCTCGGCAAGCTGCCATCCAACTGGAAGGGGAGCTACGACTACGCCTCGCTCACCGTGGCGAGCCGGGAAGATGCGCCCGGCGTCAGCACCAAGTGCATGCGCTTCGAGAAGAAAACCGGCAGCGGAGCGGCGTACTATTCCTGCCGGTTCCCTGAAGTCAGCGGTCGCGTGATCGTTGAGTTTGATCTCCGCTGCGACGACAAGAATAAGTACCTGCTCGGCTTCTACATCGAGAAGGACGAGGACTTCCGCCACTCGATTCACACAGTTGTCCACAGGGATACATCGCGCTCTGATCGCGTGGCGCTTCGCCTTCAAAACGTCGCCAGCCCGTACAAACTGGGCGAGTGGACGCATGTGAGGTTCCTCATCGACTTGCAGCGCAGCCTCGTTGATGGCTACGTGGATGACAAGCCAGTCGCCGTGGGTGAGCGTCTCGTTTCCCGCCCGAAGGTCATCAACACGCTCTCCATCCGCGACAACCTCGCCACCGAGGGCGTGCTCCTCATCGACAACATCAAGATTTACCGCGACCGATAGCGTCCGAGAACCACCTGAAGGATAACTTGCGATGAAAAAGTTTCTGTTTCTGATATTCGTCCTCTCCTGCTTCGCCGGCTGCGCGACCAAGGTCAGCTCGGTAGCCGAGCTACAGGATTACTACGACCTGCGCGATTCGATCTTTCAGGGAATGCGAGTCGAAGACCTCATGAAGGCAGCAGGGCGAGAGCCCCACGTCATCGGCCAAGAGATCGACAAGGACATCTTCGTGTTCATGTACCAGACCAGCGAGGGCGGCCTTGACCGTCACTTTCAGCGGGTCATCGTGGAAGTCGACCGCGAGACCGGCGCCGTCGAGAACTGGCGCATGTAACGAACCAACACGGGGCGAAGAAAAAGCGTTGGCGTTCTTCCTCCGTTCATGTCACGGTCAGAGCAATTCCGAGCCGGGGCGTATCATCCCATGAACAAAAACGAGATTCTGCAAGGTTCGACTGACCTCCGCGAGCGGGAGGTGGAGAATTCCCTCCGCCCTCAAAGCGTTGAGGAATTCGTCGGCCAAGGGCCAATCGTCGAGAAGCTTCGCATCTTTGTGAAGGCAGCCCGGCTGCGCGGCGAGGCCCTCGACCACGTCCTCCTCTACGGACCTCCCGGCTTGGGCAAAACGACACTCGCCCACATCATCGCCGTAGAAATGGGCACGCAGGTCAAATCGACCAGCGGTCCCGTCATCGAGCGCAAAGACGACCTCGCCGCCATCTTGACCGAGCTGAACCACGGCGACGTACTCTTCGTCGACGAGATCCATCGCCTCAATCGCATCGTTGAAGAATGCCTCTACCCGGCGCTCGAAGATCGGAAGATCGATATTCTGATCGGCGACGGACCCCACGCGAAGAGCATCAAGCTGGACCTCGAGCCATTCACCTTGGTGGGCGCAACGACTCGTGCCGGGATGCTGACGGGGCCACTTCGTACTCGTTTCGGAATCACCCTGCGCCTCGAATTTTATCCGCCGGAAGACTTGGCGAAGATCATTATCCGCAGCGCCGGAATCTTGGAAGTCCCCATTGAGACTGAAGCCGCGCTGCTAATCGCCCGTCGCTCGAGGGGCACGCCGCGCATTGCCAATCGGCTGCTCCGGCGCGTGCGCGACATTGCGGAAGTCCGCCATGATGGACGAATCACGTCTGCGGTAGCGGAAGAAGCGCTTCGCCTCCTGGATATCGACCACCTCGGTCTCGACACGCAGGACCGCTCCTTTCTTCAGTGTCTTGTGGATAAGTTTGGAGGCGGCCCCGTGGGGCTGAACACCATGGGCGTCGCGCTCAGCGAAGACGAAGACACGCTCATCGATGTCGTGGAACCGTATCTGATTCAGGCGGGGCTGCTCGCGAGGACGCCCCGCGGGCGCGTCGCGACACCGGCGGCTTGGGAGCATCTGGGGCTAAAGGTACCACCGCAAATCTCCGATCTCGGAGCCGATGCCCAGTATGTTGACGAGAACGCCTGAATTACGCCCCGAGCGACCGCGCGAAACCCATAAAGTCATTGACCGCAGATGGTTTGATTTCAACCATCAGTCTTGCTGCTCTTGAGTATAATGGAGACCCGCGAGGGGCTCGAAAACATGGATAGTTCTCCGCTGTTTTAGCGGTCAATTTTAGGCGATCCGGCTAACGCCACGCCAAGGGGTACTGGTTGATGATTAAGTGCGCTGTGTGCGGTTATGAAAATCCCGAAGATGCGAATGTGTGCCTGAATTGCGGCTCTGAAGTGAAGCGCGAGAAGATTGGTCAGGCCATCGACGACATCAGCGGCGAGGCAACCATCATGATCGGGATGCCTGCGATTCCGTCGGACGATCCGGAAGACAAGCCGATCGCTCCGTCGGATCAACCCGCTGCGCCGCCTCCACCTTCCTCGCCGGCACCGCCGCCTCCTCCTCCGAAACCTGCTGGCATGGCTGCCGCGCCGCCTCCTCCGCCCAAACCGGCGGGAATGCAGGCCGCACCGCCTCCGCCCAGCTCAGGCCCGGTCGGGTCGGCACCACCGCCCCCGCCCCAGCAGGGAGGCGCTCCCAGCCCTGTTTCCAGTATGGGCGGTGCACCCGCAGGTCAGAACATTCTATGTATCGTCAGTGTTATCACCGGCCCATTGTCATTGCTGACGTCGTGCTGCTGTTTCATCGGTCTACCGCTGGCAATCGCTGCGATCGTCACAGGCCTGATTGGCAAGAACCAGGTTAAGAGCACCGGCGAGCAGGGTGACATTCTTGCACTTATTGGCGTCATCTGCGGCGGCATCTCGATCTTGCTGGCGATCCTGTTCCAAGTCCTCGGGGTCGGACTCAACATGCTGGATTCATCTCTGGGCTCGAGCGGCTTCTAGCCACGTGCCCACCAGCGACACCCGCGCGGCCCTTTATCCGGGCTCATTTGACCTTCTGACGTTCGGCCACCTGGATTTGATCCGGCGTGGCTGTCGTCTTTTTGACCGGTTGATTGTTGGCGTCGCGAACAACTCGCGCAAGTCGCCGTGGTTCTCTGCCGAGGAACGGGTCGAGTTGATCCGCAAGTGTACCGAAGAATTCGGCAACGTCGAGGCGGTGGTTTTGGAAGGGTTGACCGTCGAGTTTGCGGCGACAGCCGGCGCTCGGTTCATCGTTCGCGGTTTGCGGGCCGTTAGCGACTTCGAATTCGAGTTTCAGCTGGCGATCATGAACCACCAGCTGAACTCCAGCGTGGAAACGATCTTTCTCGCACCCGCGCCGGAATACACGTTTCTCAGCTCGTCGATGGTCAAAGAGGTTTGGCGACTCGGAGGCGACGTCTCCTCTTTCATCCCTGCGCCGATTCTCGCGACGCTGGAAGCCAAACGTTCCTGCGGCGAGTTGCCGCTCGACTGATCCTGTTCTTCAAAAGCGACTGAATATGAAAAGGGCGCTCCGTTGGGAGCGCCCTTTTGCGTGGAGCTTGTTTGGTGTGCGACTTAGGACTTGTCGCCTGACTTTGCTTCCATGGAGGCGAGCGTGTCGCGGTTCAGCTTGATAGAGCAGCCAAAGGCTTTCGTCTCGCGAACAGCGGGCTGCTGGCCGTCGAGGAGTGAATCCACAGCGTCCTTGGCCCAGCTCACGCGCTTGCCTTCTTCGGCACCTGCGCGGCCATTATCGAATGCGCCGTGGTACTGAATGGTGCCTTCTTGGCAGAGAATGAAAACTTCCGGTGTGCGGGTCGCGGCGAAGTTGATGGCTGTTTCCGATGTCTTGTTCACGAGCATCGGGAAAGGCATCTTATCGGCGTACTTGGCGCGGGCGTCGTCCTTCACATTCGTGCCAGCGTCGATGGCAAGGACCTTAACGCCCTTGTCAGCGTAGTCCTTGGCGAAGGCCGCGAAGCGATCCTGGAATTCCACGACGTAGGGGCAGTCCTGGTTGTAGAACGTCAGGACGACAATCTCGCCCTTGTAATCGGCGAGGCTGTGGGAGTTGCCCTTTGTGTCGGACAGCTCGAAGTTGGGGACCTTCTGGCCGAGGCCGTAGCCCATGGCTACGTTATCATCGGCGCCGCCGCCCTTCACCATTCCGTGGCTGCACTCGGAGCCACAGGAGCTGGCACCAGCGACCTTGCTTGCCTTGGAGACGGTGCTGCAGCACTCGCCACCCTTCGTCTTGGAGACCTGAACGATGTCACCGGCGCCCGCAGAGCAAGCGGACTTGCCGGCAACCTTGGTTGCGCTGGATGTGCATGCGCCCTCAGTCTTGGAAACCTGAACGATGTCGCCTGAGCCCGCTGTGCAGGAGGCCTTGCCGGCAACCTTGCTGACGTCTGATGTGCAGGCGCCTTCTGTCTTGGAAACTTGGACGATGTCGCCCGAGCTCGCTGTGCAGGAAGCCTTGTCGGCAACCTGAGTTGTCTTCGCCGTGCTACAGTCAGCGCCGGCGGAGGTCTTCGCAACCGTCTTTGACGTACAACAGCCGTCTCCGGCGTACGCGAAGCCTGAAAGCGAAACTGCGACAGCGACCGCTGTCATGGTGAGAAGCTTCTTCATACTCTTTTCTCCATCCTTCTAAGATTTTGCAGGTCCGGTGATACAGACCTGCTGACTCCCTGAAAGCAAGCAAATTCCCGGCCGAATCCAACGACGAGCCCATTTGGCCCGCAGACTTGGGGTTGCGTTGGTTCGGTCGCTTTAACACCATCCGACACGTCGCCGCTGCACTGCCAAAGTGACCCCCAGCGAGCACCTTTGACGCACTTCAGCGAGGGCACCCGTGGACGAGGAACTCCTTAACTCCCTGATTGTCGGAATTGGAATCATCGTCGGACTCGGCTTGCTCACGCTTGTCGTGTACGTCCTCTACCGGTTCTTCAGCGGCTTTGACGAGCTGGGGAGTATGGTTGACGAGGAAGAGAAGCTCTTCGAGCAGGAGGCCGTCGAGGAACTGATGATGGCCGCACCGCCAGCGGTGGGGGAGGGTGGGCAAGATAAGCGCGAAACGCCCGAACCTCACGCGCCAGCCGACCCGGAAGGCACAGCGACACCGGCCGAGGGAGCGAGTGAAGACGTCGAGGAACTCGCCCAACGGCTGTACAAACTGAGAATCGTCACGGAGATGGAGGGCCGCATCCCTTTACCGCTCAAACCCGATGGACTCATCTACCGCATGCGTTCCGGGAAAACCTGCGGAATCCTGCCGAGGCTCGAGAGCGAAGCGCAGATGCAACACTTCTGCAAGAGATTCGAGACCGTCTTTACACTTGGCCCTTCCGGCGAGGTGTTGGTTGTGGAGCGGCTACAAACACGATTGCCGGAGCTAATTGACTCACCAACGGATTATGGAAAGAGCTGATCAGGAGCCGAGCGGATCGGCCGAACCAGAGGAACCAATCGCTGCACCGGCCTCGGAGCCGACATCGATCGGCCCCTCCACGGAAGAGGCTGCGCGCGACTCAAAAACCAAAACGTACACGAGGCTGCCAGTCGGGTTCTGGGTCGCGGCGCTCGCGCTGTGCCTTTCCCTGATATTGATGCTCCGTACGATGGAGCGTCACGCCCGTGGCGAGATCACTCAACAGGCTGCCAAACTGCAGGCCGAACACCGAACTGCGCTCGTCGCGGCGCGGGCCTCGCAAAACGCGACGGCGATGATCTGGCACTCACCAAACAACCAGACGACAAAGACTCCTGGCGGGTTGTATGGCGTGTTCTATCGCGGCGTCGATTTCGAGATTCCCTATCGCGTTGAGCTTCTCAAGTCGCCGTTTTCGTTCCGCACCGATCACGAGTGGAGTCACATGCCGCAGGAAAACGTCAGCGCGCGCTTTTCCAGCTGGGTCCGAATTCCTCGCGCCGGGAAGTACAGCTTTCTCGTCGATGCGAACGACGGCGCGCGTGTGTGGATCGGCGAGCATAAGATTTTCGACGACTGGGATTCCGCCGCGATTCACGAATTCGCAGGTGAGTATGAACTCCCCGCCGGTGACGTGCGCCTTTATGCTGAATGGTACAACAAAGAAGGCAACGGCTGGTTTGGACTTTGGTGGGAGGGTCCCGGCGTTCCGCGTCAATTCATACCCGCCAACGCTCTGATCCCCGCTCCAGGGGAGTCACCACCGAAATGACGAACCCCTTTAAAGAAACGAACGAACGCCGATTCATTGTTTGTTGCCTGGCGATTATTGCGCTCTTTTGGATCGCTGTTGCGGTGAGCGTTCCCTTCTCCTTAAACGCACCTCGACAAATGGCGGTTCAGCGTTACTCCTTCGGCTTCGAAGAGCAAAACCCAAGTAAGGTATATTGGAGATACACCGGCGAGCGACCGAATCCAGCTGAAGCTCTGCGCGTTACCTACCGACAGTCATATCGCTTTCCGAACAATGGGATTCAGATACAGGCGCTGTTGGGGAATACCGACAAGCCGACATATAGCGACGTTCACTATACATCGAATGAAACGCCCTCGCTGAGTTATTTTGATATACAACATGTACAAATTCCCAATTGGCCAAAGGACCGGGAACTTTGGATAGGCTTTCAAGGGCCGCCCGGGTCGCGCATTTGGCTGGAATTCGGAGACCCCGGTTTCGGGAACCTGCAATACTCAAGGGTCTCTGCATACAGCAGAAAGATCAAAAAGTTAGTCGTGTCCGGCGACGAATTATTCTCCTCCATCGATGCGCGAGTCGTGCCTAAGAACTCACCTCCAACATCCCCTGCGATTCCGTGGTATATCCTGATGGGATTCGCAGCGATTGCGATCGTGCCAACAACATTTCTCAAGACCTTCCGCCGTTGGTGGTTGGTGTTCGCTATCTTCCAGATCGCACTTCTGTGGAAAGCGATGGAAGTCCAGTTCCCCTCCCAATGGATGTGGGGTGGCTACTACCACGACCGAATTGGAACCCTAGGGTTTTGGCTCGGACTGTGCCTTGTCCAGCTGTTTAGTTTCCCCGGTTGGCGACGTATCATCGGAGAACTCTTCAAAGGCAGAAAAGCTATCGGTGGCAAACTGGTACGGCGTGGAGTGCCATTCTTGTTACCATGGGTTCTGGCTGTCATTTTGGTGCCGGTGCTCGCCTCGCGTTTCCATACACTCCCGATGTACGGCGACGGTTACGGTTCGCTGAGCATTCCCGGATACGACTACCACAACCCCTTCGCCACGGGAATCTTTCACATGGTTCGCGATGGCTGGAACTACCTCCATACATCAGCATTCGATCGAGATGTTGCAGGAATCGCCGCTATCGGGAGTGGAGTATCCAAATTACTCGGCGACGGAGTAATCCGGACTGGTGAATTGATTAGTCAGGCCATCGGGGATCAAAGGAACTTTGCCTACGCGGACATCGATCTAATCAGACAGTTCGTTACGTTTCATTCGATGTTCTTCGTTGTTCTGGCAGGTTTGATTGCATTCTCCCTCGGCCGCACCAGACGCGAGAAAACGCTCTTCCTCTTCTTACTCATTTCTGCGAAGTTCATGCTGACATTCTTCGGTTATGTAGAGATTTACGGCCCCGCCTTGACCGTGCAGGCATGCCTGATCTGGTTGTTAATCAGAGGCTACCGCAAGGGGGGCGTCTTACTACCGACTGCATTCGCCTTTTTCGCATATCTCTTCCAGATGACGGGCGCGATGGCGTTCCCGGCGATCCTGTTTCTCTGGATGAGAGAGTTCAGTCGCTCCGATACGAAGGTGAAATGGTTCCTATCACGTGTGTCCGGAACGATGATCCTGGCGATACTGCTATGGTTAAACTGTCTCGCCGTATTGTTTGTATTCAAACACGACATGGATGTTGCCAAGTTCTCTAACGCCGTTCCCGCATTCGAAACGACTGCGTTCGGTGGTATTGGACCTATCAATGGTTTACCGATGCTCTACGGTTCGACAGGCGTTCCGAGTGAAGTCGTGTTCTTTTCGAAGGGAACTCCAAACGTCTACCACTCCTACACATGGGATTCACTAGAGCACCTTTCGCAAATCTCCGGTGAGTGGTTGTTTCTTCTCGGCCCTGTACTTCCTTGGCTTTTGATTTTTGTGTTCACCGCGAGAGGCCGCTCGCTGAAGTCGTTCGAGCGATGGGGTTTCTCCCTCGCGACGCTTGCGTTCCTTGTGTCGTCGTTCTTCCTCGCGACTAGCTTCCCCTACCCCAAGGACTGGGATGTCTTCACGATTCAGTCGCTATGGGTATTGGTGACGATGCTGTGGTTTATCTCCAGCGCGGGCGCGCTGCGTTCTCGCGCCGCACGCTGGGTGCTTTCGGCGTTGCTGTTATACTTCCTCTGGGATACGACTCTTTGGGTATACTACAACTTGACTTGGGGGCCGCCAATGGTCGCACAAGGATTCGTCTTCTTTTAGCAACTACCCCGGGATATCTAAAATGTTACGGAGGTATTTTGAGTAACTACTGTTTGCCGGCATCGCGCCGATGATTTGATCAAACTGCGTGTTTGTGATATACTTCATGCGCCAGGCGATTTCTTCAGGACAGCCCACTTTCATTCCCTGCCGCAGCTCAATCGTTTCGATAAAGTTGGCCGCTTGGAGCAGGCTTTCTTGCGTGCCGGTGTCGAGCCACGCCACACCTCGCCCGAGGCACTTCACTCTCAGTTTCCCCTCGCGCATGTATTGCAAATTTACATCAGTAATTTCCAGTTCCCCGCGCTTCGAGGGTTTCAGGTTTTGTGCGATATCAACTACTCGTGAATCATAATAGTAGAGGCCCGGAATCGCGTAGCGACTTTTCGGGTTTTGCGGTTTCTCTTCGATGGAAATCGCGAACCCGTTGTCATCAAACTCGACGACACCATATCGTTCGGGATCGTGTACCGGGTAGGCGTACACGAAGCCACCTTCTGTGAACTCGGTCGCCTCGCGAAATTCGCCAAGTTTACCGTAGAAGATATTGTCGCCGAGGATTAGACTGACCCGGCTGTTGCCGATGAAATCTGCGCCGATGACGAATGCCTGAGCGATGCCTTCCGGCGCTGGCTGTTCGGCGTATTCGATAGATATCCCAAGCCGTGAGCCATCGCCCAGAAGCTCTCGAAATCGCGGCAGGTCCGTCGGAGTCGAGATCAGAAGGAACTCGCGAATGCCGAGCAGCATCTGCCAACTCAGCGGATAATAGATCATCGGTTTGTCGTAAACGGGGAGCAGTTGTTTGCTGCCGGTCAGGCTGATCGGGAACAGCCGCGAACCCGCGCCTCCGGCCAGGATGATCCCTTTGAGATTGTTCGCCACGCGATGCCTCCTCGGTTTCTGCGACCATAGGGCGTTCACCTTCGTTCTGGTGCAAGGCAGAATCCCCTCGCCTCATCCTGCCTCCACTTTGTCATACTGGCGGCGCGCGCTGCGCACAACTTTCGTGGAACGACCTATCAGATGTCATGGCTGGTTACCGGCGGCGCCGGGTTTATCGGATCAAATCTAGTCCAGTTGCTCGTGAATCGCTATCCAGAAAAGCGGATCGTCGTGCTGGACGCGCTAACCTATGCGGGAAACCTGGAAAATTTGGCCAGCCTCGAAGGGCGCGAGAATTTTCGATTCGTACGTGGCGACATCCGCGACCGTGCGCTCGTCGGGAAGCTCTTCGACGAACATGCCATCGACGGCGTCTACCATCTTGCGGCGGAGAGCCACGTCGACCGCTCGATTATGGACTCCGGTGCGTTCATCGGAACGAACGTAGAGGGGACGTGGTCCCTGCTGGAGATCGCGCGCCAACGCTGGAAGCCCGGCGAAGGGCGGTTCCTCCACGTCTCCACCGACGAGGTCTACGGCTCGCTGGGGCCTGACGATCCCGCCTTCACCGAAACGACGCCCTACGCGCCGAACTCGCCGTACTCCGCCAGCAAGGCCGCTAGCGACCACCTCGTCCGCGCTTGGTTTCATACCTACGGCATAAACGTCGTCACGACCAATTGCTCGAACAACTTCGGCCCCTGGCAGTTTCCCGAAAAACTCATCCCCGTGGTGATCTGCAACGCCTTGGCCGGGAAACCCCTTCCCGTCTACGGCGATGGGATGAACGTTCGCGACTGGCTGTTTGTAGAGGATCATTGCGAGGCTCTCGATCTGGTTTTCCGCGAAGGTCGCGCTGGCGAAGTATACAACATCGGAGGCGGCAACGAGGTGCCAAACCTTCGAATCATCGAGAAGGTGTGCGACTTAATCGACGGGATCTGCGGTCCCGGGGCGTCTCCGCGTCGAGAACTGATCACCTTCGTCAAAGACCGCCCCGGCCATGACCGCCGCTATGCGATTGATTTCACGAAGGTTAGCGCCGAGCTGGGCTGGGCGCCGGCCCACCAGTTCGACGATGCCCTCAGGTCGACCGTCGAGTGGTACCTGCGACATGATAAGTGGCTGCACTCCTGCCGCTCCGGCGCATACCTTGAGTACTACGAGAAAAACTACACGGGCCGCTGAGAACCGGTCATGATCACTGGCCCCTTGCCAGGGTGGCGAACCGTGATCACGCCGTGGGCCAGTGGAGCCTCGCGAACCCATCCCGACAGACAGCCAAGCGGTTTATTTAACTGGACTTGTCTGCACCTCGGGAAGGGGGCTTTGGCGGTTGACGTCCCCGGCCACGAGCGGCATTCATCCCACCCACGGCAGAGGCCGTTTCGGGCATTGAAACGCCCTGCCATTGGATCAATAGCGGATGTCGGGTTTCACAGGCTCCCGGGTGTTTTGCCCTGCGTAGTAGCCGGGAAGCTGACTTCGCGCCTAGCTCACCTAAAAAAGTGCCTCTCGGCACGGTGGGAGAGGTGCGGTCCGCGGACTTCAACCATCTAACCACTCAATCGCCAGCGAACCGAATAAGGGAAACGTGGAACAAGCACTGAAACCAGAGTACGAACTCATCATCGAAGCGGGGAAATCCGAGCGCCACTACTGGCGCGACTTGTGGGTATTCCGCGAACTGTTCCTGTTTCTCTCTTGGAGAGACATCGCGGTCCGCTATAAGCAGACCTTCATCGGCGTGACGTGGGCGCTCATTCAGCCACTGATCACGCTTGTCGTTATGACCGTGGTCTTCAGTGTCATCGCCAAAATGGATGCTGGCGTCGAGGCTCCCTACGCAGTGATGGTAGCAGCGGGCACGCTGCCCTGGCAGTTCTTCGCCACATCGCTGGGGAACACGAGCAATAGCCTCGTGACGAACGCCAATATGCTAAGCAAAGTGTATTTCCCCCGGCTCATTGTTCCGGTGAGCGCGGTCATCGTCAGCTTCGTCGACTTCCTGATATCCTTCGCAATTCTGGCACTCGTGATGGTGTGGTTCCAGTTCGTGCCGAGTTGGCGAATTGTCTTTCTACCACTGTTCACACTCCTCGCGTTTTCCGCCGCTATTGGAATTGGACTTTGGATGGCGACGCTTAACGTCGAGTATCGCGATTTCAGATACATCGTGCCTTTCATCATACAATTTGGTGTCTTCGTAACGCCAGTAGGTTACAACGCGTCGAAGGTGCCTGACAGCCTTTACTGGCTGTATGTACTAAACCCCATGGTCGGCGTGATCGAGGGATTCCGCTGGTCGATCATCGGCGGCGATTCACCCATCAATTGGACATCGATCGCCATTTCAGCTGGTATTTGCGTGGTCCTGATCATAACAAGTATCAAGTTCTTCCGCCGCATGGAACGGACCTTCGCCGACGTTATCTGATATGAGTAAACCGATCATCAAAACAGTAAACCTCGGGAAGAACTACCTGATTCGCCATCAGTCGAACGCTCCCCGCTACCGCGCGCTTCGAGACGAAATTGCCGGTCGATTCAAAGATCTGGGTAGGCGAGTTACTGGAGGGAAAGTTCGCGACGACGACGCATCCCGCGAGACATTCTGGGCGCTCAAAGATATCAACCTCGAGATTGAGAAGGGTGATGTCGTCGGCATCATTGGTAGAAACGGTGCCGGTAAATCGACGCTTTTGAAGGTACTTAGCCGGATTACCGAACCGAGCACGGGACGCATTGAACTTCGCGGGAGGGTTGCGAGCCTTCTGGAAGTCGGTACCGGATTTCATCCGGAGCTGACCGGTCGCGAGAACATTTATCTCAACGGCGCGATCCTCGGAATGACCCGTCAGGAAATTAAGCGCAAGTTCGATGAGATCGTCGAATTTGCTGAAGTTGAAAAGTTTTTGGACACACCGGTGAAGCGGTATTCATCTGGTATGTATGTCCGGCTGGCCTTCGCCGTTGCTGCGCACTTGGAGCCGGAGATTCTCATCGTCGATGAAGTGCTTGCCGTTGGTGATGTGCAGTTTCAGAAGAAGTGCCTCGGCAAAATGGGCGATGTCTCGGCGGGGGAGGGGCGGACAGTTCTCTTTGTCAGTCACAACATGTCGGCCGTGCAGGCGCTTTGCAAAAAAGGGCTCTACCTGAAGAAGGGAGAGATCGTTTCTCGTGGCGAAATCGCACCAGTCATCGGCGAATACATGCGCGAGTTTCGAGCCTCAAAAGATAATGACGGCGAGTTGGCGGTAAAGATCATCCCCGGAGTGTATATAGACAAACTGAGTTTCACCCCGAACCACGCGACTTCAGGCGACGATATCGACTACCAACTAATTCTCCGCTCAACAGAGGACACGCGGCTCGACTATGTGATGTTTCAGATATATAGCGCAAGTGGGCAACGCGTCGCCGTCATGGATCTCCGACGCACAGTTCCCACTGAATTGAAAAGCGGGGAACCCTATCAGATTTCCGGAACAATCAAATCTCTATCTCTCGTTCCCGGGGAATACTCCGTCGCCGTTTGGGTGGCGAATCACGATCACCAACACGAAGTGACTGATCTGGAAGTATTAACAATTGATGATTGTGAAGCGCGCAACGGCCTCGTCCCGATTAGCCCACAGCACAGAGGGATGCTGGAGCTTCAGTACAACGTGGAGCACTCTCCCGCTATAGAGTTTCATGCTCAGGGCGAGCGATCACAATGAGTATCGAGGCAAGAACAGCTGCGACAATGACCGTGGACACTTGCCCCGGATGCGGCTCCTCGGACTACGAAACTTTGGGCGAGCCCGGCCCGCCCTATGATATGAATCTGAGCGGAGAGGTTTTCACTCAACCGTCTTTTGAAGTCAGAAAGTGCTGCAATTGTCACCTCCACTTTAAGTCGCACCGACTCAGCCCAGACCGCCTGGGCGAGTTTTACGGCAAGCTTGAGTTTGAAGAGTGGGAACCAGACTATCTGTTTCCTACCGATTTGCAGATACTGAATCAGTTAAAAAAGCTCGACGAGAAAACGAGTATTCTCGACTACGGTTGCAGTATCGCAAGGCTATCGAGACGTCTTGCTGAGACTCACGATGTCTATGGGTATGAAATGGATAAGCGGGCTACAGCAATCGCGAGCGAACACGGGCTCACCATGTTCGGCTCCGAGGATGAACTGTTCCACAGTGGCAATCAGTTCGACGCGATCATTCTCATGGACGTGTTTGAGCACTTGGTGAACCCGACTGAATACATGGAGAGGCTGACGTCGCTCTTGGCCCCCGGCGGCCGACTACTAGTGCTTACTGGAAACGGGGACTCAAGAGCGTACAATGAGGATCCGGCGATGTTTTGGTACCCAAGAATAATGGGGCATCTCAGCTTTATCACTCGCGCCTATGCCGAGAGCCAAGCATCCGCGCTCGGGCTGACTTTGACCGAGTGGATAGAATGCTGTCACTACCAGACTCCGCTTAAAGGAAGATTCACGCAGCTATTGAAGAGAAGTCTCTACCGAGGCGCGAACAGTTCAAACGCCAGGTGGTGGGAGCGCTTTCTGGTTGGTCTTCCACCCTTTCGAAGGGCGCGGAACTGGAAGCAACCGACCGAGTACACCTGCACCAAGGACCATGTCCTCGCAGTTTTTGAAAAGCAACACAGTATGAAACAGAATCAGGCAGCAACCAAACCCGATTTGACTGCCTCAACGATTGGAGAAGAAAGCAAATGAAAGTTCTAGTTACTGGTGGTCTCGGTGCAGTCGGCACCCCTCTCGTCAAAGAACTCCGTGGTAGGGGACACGATGTTTGGGTGTGCGACATGCCTCACAACGAAGGTCCCAATTACATGCGTTGTGACATTGGCGAATACCGCCAGGTAGAAGCTGTCATGAACCGGGTCGAGCCTGACTTTGTTTATCATCTCGCAGCCGAGTTTGGAAGATGGAACGGCGAAGACTACTACGAGAAGGTATGGAAAACTAACGCCATCGGAACAAAGAACATCCTCCGTGCGCAAGAACAGCGGAAGTTCAGAATGGTGTTTACGAGTTCATCGGAAGTGTACGGCGAATGGGATGACGTGATGCACGAAGATGTCCCCCACAAGCACGCGCTGCGCCAGCTCAATGACTATGCCATTTCCAAGTGGGTGAACGAAATGCAGATCCTGAATTCTCAGGATCGCTTCGGCACTGAAACTGTGCGCGTCCGCCTGTTCAATACCTACGGCCCCGGCGAACCATACTCCGATTATCGCAGCGTCATCTGCCTATTCATCTATCGCGCGCTTCACAACATTCCATATACTGTCTATCTCGACCACCACAGAACCTCATCTTATGTCGATGATACAGTCCGAACCCTTGCCAATATCTCTGACGAGGGCCGTTTCAAACCGGGCGAAATCTACAACATCTCTGGCGAAGAGTATCACGACATCAAAGACTTGTCGGATAAGATTCTCGCCTACCTCGGCAAGGACGATAGTCAGGTCGAGTACGTCAAAGTCGAAGCCCACAATACGCGCGACAAGAAGGGCGACAACACGAAGGCCAAAACTGATTTGAATCACACACCGACGGTTGCGCTCGACGAGGGCATCAAACGAACCATCGAGTGGCAGAAAGAAATCTATAATGTCAAATGACGCGACAGCCATCAGGGAATCGTCAGCCAAGACTAAGGAGTCCGGTCACGTGAAACTGCAAAAGATAGTTGTTATCGGAACTGGCTATGTCGGTCTACCCGCAGCGATTCTTCTGGCACGGGCCGGTCACGACGTCGTCGGCGTCGACATCAATGACAACATCGTCCGCGCAATTAATGAAGGCGTCCTTCACATAAACGAGAAGGAGCTTCAGGCCGTCATGGAGGAAGAGGAGGTACGCAAGAACCTGCGCGCCCAATCGACGCCGTGTGAGGCGGACGCGTACTTTATCGCCGTCCCAACTCCTCTCGACGAGAGGAAAAAGATCGCGGACATGAGTTATGTCATCTCTGCCGCTGAGTCAATTCTCCCACATCTTCGCGAGGGGAATCTGGTCGTTTTGGAATCGACTGTTCCGCCACTGACTTGTCGGGAGGTGCTGACCCCGATTCTTGAAAAGTCTGGGCTAAAGGTTGGCGAGAATTTGCACCTCGCGCATTGTCCCGAACGAATTCTACCAGGTAATGTATTTCACGAGATCGTGCACAACGACCGTCTAATCGGCGCGAAAGATGCCAAGTCGCGAGAACTCGCTGCTGAGGTGTATAGTACATTTGTTTCCGGACAGCTCTTCCAAACCGATGATGTGACTGCCGAACTCTGCAAACTCATGGAAAACACCTACCGTGACGTTAATGTCGCGCTAGCAAATGAACTCTCCGCCGTGTGCGATACACTAGAGATCAGCGCAAAAGAAGCCATCACCTTGGCGAATCGCCACCCTCGCGTGAACATTCTCTTTCCGGGGATTGGCGTCGGCGGACATTGCATTCCCATTGATCCATGGTTCATCAAAGAAGTCGATCCGATGAACTCGCGGCTAATCTTCACGAGCCGAATGATCAACGATGAACAACCATACCGTATCGCTGCGAAGATTCGCAAGGCCGTCAAGAATGTGAACACCCCACGGATTGTCGCAATCGGCGCGACGTACAAACCCGACACCGAAGACACTCGTGAAAGCCCTGCCATTGAGATCGTTGACATTCTAAAGAGCGATGGCTACTCGATCGAACATTTCGATCCGCTTGTTCCTGAGATGAAGTACGAATCGCTGGAAAGTATCGTGGAGGGAGCGGATTGCCTGACGATACTTGTCCCCCACAAGGAAGTCATCTCTGAACTTGAACGATCTTCCGATGCGATTAGCGACAAGATGAGGACTCCGATTGTCCTCCGGTTCTGAACCTGAATCGTCAACACTTCCCCGGTTGCTCTATCTCGGGGATGTGCCCGTCGCGTTTGCAATGTCAGGTTCGATACTCCTCTATCGCTTGTTCGATACTTACCCTTCGGACAAGTTGCTAATTGTCGAACGTGGCGCGCAACTTTGTGATGCGTCGGAACGACTAGAAGGCGCCCATTACCATCTGTGGAGACGTGGCCTCACAAAGCGGTTTCAGCGGATTTCGGTATGGGCGAAACTGTGTCAGTATTGGGCATATAGATCGATGACTGCGCCGGACGCGGAACTCGACCGAATCATAGATGAGTTCCGCCCCGATGCAGTTGTGACCGTGTCCCACGGAGTAGGATTCCTGAGAGCGCATCATGTCGCCAAGCAGCGCGCGCTGCCTCTGCATCTCATGTTGCACGACGATTGGTTCGGAACATTTCTCTATCCCAAGGGAATTGCCGAAACTCTTCAACGAACATTCATCGAGATCTATCGGGACGCGAAGAGCCGTTTTTGTGTATCAAGGGCGATGGAACAGTACTACCAGAATGAGTGCGGCGTGCCTGGAACAGTCATGTATCCGCTCCGTTCGCGCAATGTTGTTGGCTTTCAGGACCGAACCGGTGGATTGGAAAACAAGTCTGCTGATGGAATGGTCGCAGCATTTGCCGGCGGAGTTGCCTACCCAGAAGAGCTATTGCGATTCGCAGAGGTGTTGGCCGAGAAAAACGGCAAGCTCATCATCTACGGGATCATTTCAGAAGCAAACCGGGCAAAGTTTGGTCTTAACATCGACAACATAGAAGTCAGAGAGCCAGTGCCGTCTCATGAACTCGTTGAGTTGCTGTCAAAAATTGCAGACTTCCTATATCTTCCGATGAGTTTCAATCCCGCGAGACGCCTCAACATGATCGTTGGGTTTCCATCAAAGTTAGCAGACTATACAATTACGGGTTTGCCCATTTTGTTTCATGGTCCGGAATACTGTAGCGCCGTTAGTTGGTGTCGTGAGTTTCAAGCAGGTGAGGTTGTGACCTCGATGGATTCGGCTGACATCGCGCAAGCTATTGACAGTTTGAGAGAACCGGATCGTAGAAGCGAATTAGCTCGGCGGGCGGGGGAGTGCGGCAACGAGCTCTTCGCGTGGGAAGCCGTCCAACAAAAATTTCGCGAAGCGATCGCGGACTCCTCTAACATTGAGCAATAGTAAGCGAATCGCAATCGTCACAGCGGCAGGTCTCGCGCACAATCCGCGCACATTGAAAGAGGCAAGCGCGCTGGCTGATGCGGGCTACGAAGTTACAGTAATTAGCCACATCATGAGCGACCAACAAGAGGAGCTGGATCAACAGATTCTCCGTACCGCAAAGTGGCAGCGTAAGATCGGTTACGATCACAGAGCGAACCAGCAGGGCAATCTTGCAAACTTTGGAACACGCGCGCTACTCCGTGCCTCGAAGGAGGCAGTAAAGAGGTTCAACCTTCAATTGGCCAGCGCGTTGGGGCGTGGACTCGGTAGCATGACACGCGCCGCCGTCCGCGAGAACGCTGACCTCACGATTGTACATCACGAACTCGGGATGGTAGTCGGTCGCAGGCTTCTCGATCGTGGCTTTCGAGTCGGCGTAGATTTCGAAGATTGGTACTCGCAGGACCTTGAACCGGGTAGCCGTAAAGCGCGCCCGCTTCACTTGCTCGAAGAGTGCGAGCGCGACTTGATGCGCCGTGCTGCTCACAAAACAACAACCTCGAAAGTGCTTGCCGAAGCGCTTGCAACCAAGTATCAATCCACCGCTCCGGCAGTGGTCTATAATGTTTTTCCGTTAAGCGAGCTCGACGCGGCTTGCGAACCGGCGGAGCGTAAAACACGGGACCGCGTTGCTCTCCATTGGGTGTCACAAGTCATCGGCTCCGGACGTGGGTTGGATATTCTCGCGGCGGCGCTGAGGGAGCTGAAGACTCCCATCGACCTCTACCTCCGGGGAACTGTTGCTGATGGTTGGGCAGAGAAACTCGAACAAATGTTCGAGGAAAAAAATGGTCATCGGTTGATTGTCCTTCCCCGCATTTCTCCCGAACAGATCGTGACACATTGCAAGCAC
>JAUIJJ010000354.1 GCA_030431385.1 bacterium
GCAGTTTCAATCCACGCGCCCCGTGTGGGGCGCGACTCCGGGGTATTTTCGATCAATCTCTGTGCGGGTCAATGGGTACCCTTTCGCGGATCGGCTCGCGACGGATGGCAATTTACATGCTGGTGGAGGTATGCTTCCCGCGGTGGACTGGGCAGTCTGATGTTGCATGATGCGCGAACCTTTTGGGGAAGTTGTGTTTACTTGGGGTTCGCGGCTCAGATGATGAGCGGTCCGTCGGGGTCGTAGCCGGGGTTGGCTCCGATGTGCTCGACACGATTCTTCCAGTTGTTGCCAAGGAGGTAGAATCGCAGGCTATCTGTTTCAGGGTTGATCAGGTTCTCAAGTTTCTTCTTCAGTTCAAGCCATTGGGTCCAGTCGAGTGAACATTCGAAGACGCTTTTCTGAACTCGTTGTCCGACGTTGACACATTCCTTGGCGACCTTACGGAGGCGGGACCTCCCGGCTTTGTCTCCGGTGTTTACGTCGTAGGTGACGAGTACAAGCATGGGGTTGTCATCCTTTCCAAAGGAAAGCCGGGTAGGCGTCGTAGTCGTCTCGAAGATAGCGCGCGAGAAGTAGCGCTTGGCAATGTGGTATGAGTCCGATTGGGACTTTTTCTTTAAGAAATGGGTGACGGATTTCTTCTCGCTTTTTATCCTGCCACGCAATCAGGATGTCCTTGCGAGCAGAGTCGGTAATCTCAACGGCTCCCGATTCGGTCATATGAAATGAAGTGGGGCCAACTTGTCGACGGTTGATGAGTGAAAGAGCAAGGCGATCTGCAAGGTGGGGTCGCAGCTCTTCCATCAGATCCATGGCGAGGCTTCGCCTGCCGGGGCGATCGCGATGGAGAAAACCGACGCTGGAATCCAGCCCGTTGGCTTCGCAGGCGGACGCGACGTCCCGTGCCAAGAGAACGTAGATGAATGAGAGCAGCGCGTTGACGTTGTCGAGTGGAGGTCGCCGACTCCGGGTGGTGAAGACGAAGGACTCCTTTTGAGCGGTGATCAAGCGATCAAAGCAACCGAAGTACGTGGAAGCGGCCTCGCCTTCGATTCCTCGGAGGACGGCTAGTGATTTTGCCTTTGCTGCCGAGGGAGGACTGTACTGAAGTCGATTGGTAGCCTTCTCGACGTTGAGCCAGCCGTCCTCGGACTCTCCGGTACCATGATCACGCAGGGCGCGCTGTAGAACAGACCTTTGGTTCCACACCTTGGCCGCGACTAGGTTGCGAGCGATGGGGAGCGATTGCTTTTCGGAGTCGGCTCGCCGAAATTGTTCGCGGCGTAGTAGGACGTTTCCGGAGCTCTCGCCGTGGACGGATGCCATGAAGCGTCCGTTTTCTGTCAGGAAGGAAAGTGCGACGCCGCGCTGCGAGCAGAGTTGCATGAGTGGTGGGCTGGCGTTGACAACTCCAAAACAGATTATCGACCCGATCGTGTGGATGGGGAAGCGTGCTTTGACCTCCCTCTCAACCTTGACCAACACGTTCTCGCCATCGCGCGCGAGATAGGTTCCCTGCGTTGAGACGTATAGCGTGTTGAGGAGCTTTTTCATCAGTCTCCCGAGAGCTGTTGATCGAACCACTTGGCGACGCTCTGTAAGCCCTCCGATGCCTTGGGCCGACAAAGGGACAAAAGGGAACAGCTATCACATTTCATGCTGACGTACTTCGCATCAGGGGTTTTGCGGGAGGCAATAAGTTCGTGCAACTCGAGAGCGAGTCGCTGGGTTTCGGCGCGAAGGTCCGAAGAGAAGGTGACGTCCAAACGCCGACGCGTTTTTCCATAGAACATCGCGCCATTGACGATCGACGTACCGAGCATCTCTTCGAGGCAAAGGGCCTGAGCGCAAAGCTGCACTTTGTCGCAGTTACCCTTCTTGGGGGTTCCCCGTTTATATTCGACCGGGAATGGCAGCCAAAGACCGGTACGATGAGGTAGAGCAACGCCTCGGTCCGGGTCCTGATGATACTCGACGATATCGGCTTGTCCTGTTAGTCCCAATTCGAGTGACCGCAATCGGAGGCTGCGGACGGTGAGCACCTCACCGCGAAGCTCCGCAGTACCCCCGTGGGCTTTTTCGTGTAGGTGTTTTCCCTGAGTCGTGAAGACGTTCTCCTCCCACAGACGCTCGATATGAATCAACCCGCATTGACGCGGACAAAAATCCAAGTGTTGCAGCGCTGAAATCGGGAGGAGATCGTCTTCACTATACAAGGGGCACCTCCCTAGAATTTTTCGTCCAGAGTAATACCATTGGGAAGTTTGTCGCTATCTATGGATACGTCATAGTGTGCAAACTCCCGTGCAGGTTTGTCCGGTTCAGTCCGAGAGATAGAGACTCGATCAAACAGGGAATGGGCTTGCGCATTGCCGAGCTGGCTATCGTGACGGAAGACGATGAGCTTGCGCGCAGACATCTCGCCCCGGGCTGCCGAGCGGTCGTGTTCGAACATCATGGCGAGAGATTGCCAAAGTAGTTCGAGATCATCTTCGGTAAACCCGGTTTGAGCTGCGAGGTGGGGTGAAATGAATCCATGGGCGCGGTAGAGCGCGTAAGGAATTATCGTTTTGCGCCCCATCGTCCGGTTGTCGCCGGTTTGCTTCTCCGCTTCCTTCTCGGTCGTAACAGCCATGCGCGTGATTGACTGCTCCATTGGCACGATTGGGTCCTGAGAAGTCGAGAATGCCAATTGGAGTGGGCCACGTACCTGACCGCAGTTCACACCGGTGGACATCACAGCTCCGAACATACGGACGTCGAAGAACGTCTGACACATCCAATCCCGGCCCTTGTCTGAATTGCCAGAGGCGTCTTTCCCCTTCGCTTTGGAATCCAGACCCAACGCATCATAGGCGCGCTGATGCTGATTGTTGAGGACCGCCTTCTCTTTAACGTAAATGTCGTAGCCGGGTTCAGGCTCACCTTTTGCAGCGCCCTTCGCCAAACAGATAAAGTTTCGAATCTTCCGCTTGAGGCAGACGTCTGAAACAAACCCATGACCAGTTTCCGGGTCGATGCGTGGCGCGTTGCCAGCATCGGGATCGCCGTTCGGGTTCCCATTGGTGACATCAAAGAGATATACAAAGTCATAACGATGCTGAATGATGTTGCTCATACTATTCGTCCTTTTCAGTTTGATGAAGCGTCGATTGTGGTTGTTTCAGTTTTCTTTGTGTTCCACTGGAATGCTCGCGGTGCATCGGTGTTTGCTGCTTCCCATTTATCTCGCTCTTCACGACTCATCCAGAGCCAATGGCGCATGTGATGATACCCGATTACGAACAAACCTTGCTGCTCGATCGGGAGCGTGAGCGGAAATCCAATCGGAGTAGCTCCTTCGGTGCGAACATTTACGCGAAGCATCAGTGCATCGAGTAGGCGTTCAAGACGAAAAACGATCGCCTCTTTCTCGCCGCCCCTTGCCTTTCTCGCGTGGTGACGAGCGTTTTTTACCAGTCGATCGAATGTCGCTTTGGGTGCCGCAGACGCTCCGCTAAAGAACTTATCGATCACGGAGGCATTTACGTCGCCAAGCGCCTCTTGCTGAAGCCTCTCAAGCACGGCCATCAGACACCCAAGCGTGTAGCCAGGATTTGAATTCATCGGGTCCATTTCTGGTGTTACCTCCTTGAAGTTGGGTTTTTCTTTGAACTGGGGAAGCCGATTTAACACGGCCTTGGCCATCGCTGCTCTGGCGTCTCGTCGCTGCAGATCCGCCCAATCAGACTTCCCAATCTCCGCACGCTGCCTCTCGATGGCTCGGGTCAGTATCGCAAAAGGATATGGGCCACCCATGATTGCGGCGTGGATGAATTGCGATGCCAGTGCCGCAGGAATGTCGTCTGCTTTTCCAAGAGGAGCGAGGGCTTCCAACAGCGTCCGCAGGGAGATCGCGGGCGGAGGGTCTGAGTCCTTCTTCCATGGCGCATTGCGTACAAGGTTTAGATCGGCGAAATGGCG
>JAUIJJ010000355.1 GCA_030431385.1 bacterium
GAGCAGGTCAAACCCGCCGCGCCCATGTCCTGAATGCCGACGACGAGGCCGCTTCTGATGAGTTCGAGCGTCGCCTCCAAAGTTTTCTTGCCCATGAACGGATCGCCAACTTGAACGGCTCCGCGACGTTCAACCGCGCCTTCGTTGAGTTCCTCGCTCGCGAAGGTCGCACCGTGAATACCGTCGCGTCCTGTGGGAGACCCGAAGTACACCACCGCGTTGCCGGGGCCGTGGGCCTGTCCTTTGGCTACGTCTTCTTTCTCGACAACTCCCACGCACATCGCATTGACCAAAATGTTCCCGCGATAGCCTTCGTCGAAGCTGATGTCTCCCGCGACTGTGGGCACACCGACGCAATTGCCGTAGCCCGCGATGCCCTCAATGACGCCCTCGATGAGGTGCTGCATGCGGGGATCGTTGGGTTCGCCGAAGCGGAGGTTGTTCAACATCGCGATCGGGCGAGCACCCATTGTAAAGATGTCGCGCAGGATCCCACCGACGCCTGTGGCGGCTCCCTGAAAGGGTTCGACGGCCGACGGGTGATTGTGACTTTCCATCTTGAAGGCGATGCACAGTCCGTCGCCCGCGTCGATGATCCCGGCGTTTTCACCGGGACCGACAACAACGCGCGGCCCTTCTGTGGGTAGCATTTTCAGCACGGGACGCGAGTGCTTGTAGGCACAATGCTCCGACCACATGACTGAGAATAGCCCTAGTTCTACGAGAGTCGGCTCGCGCCCCAGCTTCTCCAGAATCAGATCGTACTCGGAAGCGCGCAGCCCGTGCTCCGCGATGATCTCTGGCGTGATTTGAATCTGCTCAATCATCCGACACCGCCTGTCGACGCGAGGGCGTGGGCGATGGATTCAAAGAGATACTTCCCATCTGTGCCGCCGAGCAGCGGATCGCAGACTCGCTCCGGATGTGGCATCATCCCGCATACGTTTCCCGCGCGGTTGATGATCCCTGCGATGTTGTTGATGGAGCCGTTGGGATTCGCCGCCGGACTCGCCGAGCCGGTTGAGTCGGCGTAGCGAAAAAGAACCCGACCTTCAGTTTCGAGCTCTTCGATGACGGCATCGCTCGCGCGGAAGTTTCCCTCCCTGTGCGCGATGGGTATCCGGAGCATCGGGGGGCACGCACTCGTAAAGGGAGAGTCGGTGTGCTCGCACCTGAGGTAGCTGTCCTCGCAATGAAACCGGAGGTCGTTGTTAACGACGAGGGCGCCGGGAAGCAGCCCACTCTCGCTGAGCACTTGAAAGCCGTTGCAGATTCCGAGCAGCATTCCGCCGCGTTCGGCATGGGCGCGAATGTCGTTGATGATGGGGGACAGCGCAGCCAACGCGCCGGCTCGCAGATAGTCGCCGTGGCTGAAACCCCCTGGGACAATCACGAGGTCGCAGTCGACGGGCAGCGGCTCGCCATGCCACGCCAGACGACTATTCCAGCCCATCACATCTCGGGTCGCGTAGAGGCAGTCGCGTTCACAGTTTGAGCCGGGAAACACGACAATCGCGCACTTCATGCGTCGCTCCGGAGCCTGAATGCGAATTGTTCGGTGTTGTGATTTGCGAGGACGCGATTGGCGAGCTCTTCTACGGCAGCGCTCGCCGTGCCTTCGTCCGCCGCCTCGATCGTAAAGTTGAAGACCTTCCCGGCTCGGAGTCCCTTTATGACAGGTCCACCCCCTGAGAAACTGGGGAGATGACCGAGGGCTTTCTCAATCGCCTGACCCTGTGGATCGGCGACCTCGCGTTTGGGAGTGACGGTGACTTCTGCCTTCCACGCTGGCATCAAAGGACCTCTTTTCCTGTAATCAATCGGGAGATCTCGCGATAGCGGTCGCGAGTTTGGGCGATCACTTCGGCTGGGATATGAGGCGCGGGTGGTTGTTTCTGCCAATCGGTCGTCTCTACCCAGTCCCGCACAAACTGTTTGTCCATTTGGAGAACTTCTCCGTCGCTCGTCGACATGAGAAACCGCGACGAATCGGGAGTCAAAACTTCATCGATGAGGATTAGATCGTCGCTGATCATGCCGAATTCAAACTTGGTATCTGCAAGGCAGATACCCCTCGCGGCGAGATACTCACGGGCCTCGCAAAAGAGCGCGAGCGATACCTCCCGCATCCTCTCCGATAACTCGCTTCCCACGATTTGCGCCATGTCGTTAAAAGTGATGCTCTCATCATGGCCCTCGTGAGCCTTGGTCGAGGGGGTGAAGATTGGCTGGGGAAGTTGATCGTGGAGATTCAGCTCGCTGGGAAGCGAATGCTCCTGGATGCGGCCGGTTGCCTGATATTCCTTCCAACCGCTCCCTTCAAGACTGCCGCGGACGACGCACTCGACCTTCAGGGGACGACACTTTCGAACTCTCATGCTTCGACCCTCGAGCTCCTCGGGCGTGTCAGTGTAAGCGGAGAGCCACTCGCGGGAGGGCACTTCGATTAGGTGGTGGGGTAAAATGTGCGATAGCTTGCGAAACCAAAAGGCGCTGATGGCGGTGAGGACGCGCCCCTTGCCGGGGATCGGGTCTGGGAAGATCACGTCGAATGCGCTGAGACGGTCGCTCGTGACCATGAGTAGCTCATCGCCGAGGTCGTACATGTCGCGCACCTTGCCGGTGTGCACTGGCTGATGCCCGGGGAGGCGTGGATGGAGGAGCGCGGCGACTTGCGATTCCATCTGACAGCTTTCTCGCGGCGAGAAGTCAACCGCGTCAAGTGACGGAAGACAAACAGCGGAGGGTCTGATCAGTCAACGCGTTGTTGAAATGCCTCTGAAATGTCACCTAACTATGAAAGCAGCTCGTTACTTCATGCGGACAAACTGAACATCAGTCAGCCCCGGACCCGAGCCGGGCTGCCTGCCGCCGGTGATGTAGATGATGTTGTGGTCGGGGTTCGCGGCAATGCCGGCACCTTCCTTTGATGATGCGGCGATGGTCACTTGTCCGAAGCGCCCAAGGCTGCCGCTCTTGAGGCTAGCCCAGAAGAACTCGGGAGTGTACTGGCTGTTTTCATACTTGGGAGAGAAGGTAAACAGGAAGAAGCCGAGTTGTGCATTACCTCCTTCGAAGAATCCTTGTTCGAGCACTGCTGGTTCGGTTCTCCACGGACCGATCGTGCCGTCGCGGAGCAGTTCTGCGGAGAAGACCTTTGTATTGAGCGGGGTGGTTTCTACTGTTTCCATTCCCCCCCACACATACACGCGCCCACTCACCGTCGCGGCGCTTGCGTAGGCGAGAGTTGTTGGCAACGGTGCTCCATCGAGCCAATTCAAGATCACGCCCTGCTCCGTGAGCATGGCGATTCGCACCTTATTCGTGCAGCCCCCAGGACCGCGCCCACCGATCGCAATAAGGCTGTTGCTGCCGTTGACGACGCACATGCCTTCGTTGTCCTCACCGGGGATTGGGCTACCGGCTAGCTCCTGCCACGCTCCGATCTCACCGTCGGAAAACATCTCCGCCATGAGTACCGTATTGGTCCACTGCCCCATCTCGCCATCGTAGCCACCAACAATGTACATCTTCTCGCGGAAGATGAGTGTGTTTGAGCGGATGATGGTCCGCGAACCGGGCAACGCGGATTGGACGACCCATGTCGTAGGATAGCCGTTTTCATCAACGGGCGAGCGGAAGATCGTGCGATGATGGACCTCGTTCCAGCCGTCCTGTCCTCCAACAACATAGAGGTTCTTGTTATGGAACACGCACCCGTGACGGGCTCGGCCGCTCGGCAGCCTCCCTGCGTCCTCGACTGGAATGATGCCCTGAGCAGGCAGAACCTCAGCGAACAGAAGCAACGCGAACAGAAATATGCAGCTCTTAAACATCATGACTCAAACACCAATTCTGGATGTCCTTTATCCCAGGAGTTACTATTGCGCTCAGGATGCGATTCGGCGCGTCGGGAGTCAATACCAGTCGCTCCAATTCGTATCTCCCCTCGAGT
>JAUIJJ010000356.1 GCA_030431385.1 bacterium
CGATCCTCAATCGACCTCAAGATGATCGCCAGCCCCAGCGCCACCATCACGTCGAGGTGCCCGCTTGTTGCCACCTCGAGAATGAACAGCGGCAGCAGCAACAGCATCAGCGCGCGCCCTCGGGGCAGTCCCTTGTTGTCCAGCCACTCGAAGCACCCCGCCACCATGATCCCATAGATCAGTACGAAGAGGAGCCTCAGCCCAATCACGCCCATCCCCAGGATCGCCATGAGCGCGAAGATGTACTGGGGGAGCGGTGGGTAGATCGCGCTGATATGCGCGTGATTGACCTGCGCCAGCAGCGCCGGATTCCGGTCCGCGACGAACGCCAGCACTGGCGATTTCGGCGCGTTCAGGTAGGGATTGAAGCCATCGGAGATGACGTGCCCTTCCCACAGGTAGCGGTAAATGTCGTCGCTGAGGAGCGGCGCGATCTGAACCGTGAGAACGACCAGCAGCCCGGCAAGAAGAAGCGGGAAGTAAGCCCTCACTTCCTGAATAGTCCCAAACGACCTCGCCAGGCGAAGGCGTTCGTTCCAGTACAGGCTAAACAGAAGCGCCCACGTGACACTCCAGATCGGCAACCAGACATGGAGGACACGCTTGAGCAACATCGGGGCGTCGGTGTATGTCGTCGGGTCGGTGCCAATACGTTCCATCGTGCCGAGCCCGGCAACAGCCGCGAACACGAGCATCATGGCGGAAAAGAAAAACAGCGCACGGGCGGATTCCCCCTGACCCGTCCACCTCGCTAGCCTATTGTAAAAGTCTTGAATGTTCATCAATGAGGGTGCCTGTGCGAAGGCAAGGGCGAAACCCTCCAACGGTCAACCGGGAAACGCCATGGAAAACGATCTGTTCGGCGGAGACGAGCCGCAACCGCGCCGCGACGCGCACGAAGCCTACTCACCGTCTTTGAGTGACGAGAAGGACGGCGACGCGCGCCCCCTCGCCGAGAGACTGCGCCCAAGCGCGCTCGGCGATTATCTCGGGCAGGAAGCGCTGCTCGGCGACAACGGCCCGCTGCTACGTCTCATACGCGCCGATCGGGTGCCTTCGATGATCTTGTGGGGACCGCCGGGGAGTGGGAAGACCACCCTCGCGCGCCTCATCGCACAGGAAACCTCCCGGGACTTCATCACCCTCAGCGCCGTGACCTCTGGAGTCCGTGATGTTCGCCAAGTCATCGATGTTGCGAAGGCAAATCGCAAGTTTCGCAGGGCGACCATCCTCTTTATCGACGAGATACATCGCTTCAACAAGGCCCAGCAGGACGGGTTCCTCCCGCACGTCGAGGCCGGGTTGATTACACTTATCGGCGCGACCACTGAAAACCCTAGCTTCAGCGTGATCTCGCCGCTGCTCTCTCGCTGTCGCGTTTACACTCTCAAACCGCTCGGCGAAGAAGAGCAACTGACCCTGCTCCGCAGGGGCGTCGAGCGTCTCAACGAGGAGCACGATGACTCCGCCGCCGAGCTAATTGTCGAGGACACTGCGCTCAAAGCCATCGTTGCTCTGAGCGACGGCGATGCGCGCCGCGCACTTGGACTGCTAGAAATCGCCGACAGTCTTCGCAGAGACGAGTCCGAGCCCGCCCCCGTTACCGTCGAGGACATTCGTTCGCTCTCCCAGCGGCAGCTCATGTACGACAAATCCGGCGAGGAGCACTTCAACCTCATCAGCGCCCTGCACAAAACCGTACGTTCTTCCGATCCCCACGGCGCGCTCTATTGGCTTGGGCGAATGCTCGCGGCGGGGGAGGACCGGCTCTATTTGGCGCGGCGGTTGGTGCGCATGGCGGTCGAAGACATTGGCCTCGCCGACCCACAAGCGCTCAATCAAACCATGGAAGCACTTCGCGCCTACCAGGCCCTCGGATCGCCAGAAGGCGAGCTCGCCCTCGCCCAGGCAACCGCCTACCTCGCCATCGCCCCGAAATCCAACGCCGTCTATATGGCCTCGAAGGAAGTCGCCGCAGAGATCGAAAAGAGCGGAACCCTCGCAGTTCCCCTCAGCCTGCGAAACGCACCGACGAAGCTGATGAAAGACCTCGGGTACTCGGAAAACTACTCATACGACCACGATGGTGAAGGGCACTTTGTACCCAAGCAAGGACTGCCCGATGAGATTCGCGACAAGCTCTTCTACCGACCAACAACCGAGGGTGACGAGAAGGCGATCCAAGAGAAGCTGGAAAAATGGGACAAAGCGCGGCGCAGGATCAGCGAGGAGAAGGCCACGTAGAACGCTTCGAGTGGACCGATCGGTTATCGCCCCACGCGCGATGCAAACCGCGCGCAAAATACTGCGTACTGAAGGTTTCCAGTGGAGCGCGAGACTGGATCAGAGTTAGCACCAAAAACCCCGAGTTTGCACAAGCTTTGCACAATGGAATACACGGCATCCATAGGGTTTTTGGCAAAAGTGAAATTCTTGTGAACCTCAGGCATGATTTCGATTGCCAAGACCAGTCCAACGTGGTGCATTCTCGGGTTGAGAAGTTCGGTCCAAGCTTCACTTGTGAAGTTGCGCCGTAATTTTCAGACTCTTTCAGGAGGTTCTTCGTTCATGAAGAAAGGCATTCTTTTGACAGTGGCATTCGCGATGGCTGGCGCAAGCATCTCGATCGCCCAACCCACCCTCGACGGTTTGACATCAGACAGCGACTACGTCACTCTCGGCACAACCGCCAACATGAGCTACGGCGACTGGGGTGTCCGCGAGTTGAAGGGATTTGCAGACGCAACCGATCTGTATATCGCGATTACCGGTTACCCGGAAGACAACTTCAACAATCAGTTGATCTTCCTCGGAAGCAGCGATGCCGGCGGCGTTGCCTCTGGCACCAATCTTCCTCGTGTGACTTCTGGCTTCAACCCGTTTGAGCGCTGGTCCAGCGCCTACGATTTCGACGTCAGCTATGGCTTCGCCTTCAATCGTGGTGGCGGCGCGACGGATTCCGGTCTGAAGCTCGTCGACTTCACGACGAACCCGACCGATAAGCAAGTCGGCTTCATTCACGAGGACATCGTCAACTTTGGCGAATACCCGCAGGATGGATCAGTTTACACGACTGCAAATGCAACATACACTGGTATTCAGTTTGCCTCCTTGGCAGCTACGAGCGCATCCGACGCACTGACATCCGGCCAAGGCCTGGAAATCCGCCTCCCGCTGTCATCGATCGCCTCGACAGATACCTCAATCTTTAGCCTGCAAACTCACTACATCTCGTCAGACGGCCATAACTACTCCGCCAACGTCATTCCCGAAGTTGGCACATTGACCAACGGCGACACCAATGGTGATGGCGACGAGAACAACTTCCCCGAAAACCCGATCGACTGGACAGCCGAAGCAGGCGACCAGTTCGTGACAATCACTGGCGGCAGCGCCGTCGGAACTTGGGACCTCTACTAAGAGAACCCCCTAAGCAAGCAAACCTGCTTGGAAAGTTAGACCGAGCCTCCCGGGAAACCGGGAGGCTCGCCTATTTGTTCTAAGGAATCTCAAGCGGCGGCAGATCCCGCCAGTCGGTGGCAGGCGTGCGGTTGAGCAGGTTCAAGCGCTCTCGCATGTATTCTGCCTTTTCAGGCATCCCGCCCTCGGCGTAGCCGTTTGCCAAGTTCCCCATTGCCGTCCTCGTGAACGGATGATGAATCAGAATCGTCTCCCAGTCCTCGATCGCACCGGGTAGATCACCGCTCGACACCTTGATAAACGCGGTCACTTCGAGCAGACCGGGCGAGTTCGGAAAGTAGGTAAGGGCATCCCGACCCACCGCGAGCGCTTCCTCGGTTTCCCCCGTATAGAACAGCGCGACCATCTTCGCGCGCCACGGGATCGGGCTGAACGTCGCTCCCGGGCCGGAGAAGAACGGCTTTCCTTCAAGCACCTCCAGGGCCTCCGCGTTGAACTCGGGATTCGCCGCCCCACCCCGCG
>JAUIJJ010000357.1 GCA_030431385.1 bacterium
AGATGTCTTCTATCGTGTTCGGTGGAGCCAGGGACTTGGAATATCTGGTTTCTATACCAACTTCTCGACCCATCCCGGATAACGATCCGATTGGTATTGTCGAGTCACTGGTTGTGGACGTCTTACCAAGCCAAACTGTGGGAATTCCATTCGTTCAATGGGAAGTTTCACATCCCTACCTGGATGACTTGCAGATTTATGTTACACCTCCAAACTCCCCCGAGGAGTTGATTGCCGATTCCATGCAAGGCTATATCGTTGTAGACGGTATGGCCCGAGTCAAGAGCGCGGAGAATATCGATCCAAATGGTATCTGGAAGATAAGGTTTGTTGATACGCACGAATTCGATGCCGGCAACCTGAGAGGTTGGGGGCTGAGTTTCGACTATCAGGGTGATAGTTGTACGGAGTATGACCTTCAGGTGACCCCCACCCCAACGCCAACTCCGACAGGCCCGAGCTCGGACCCGGCTGCGGTGTTCGCCGATCTCTCTGCCACGCAGTGGGAGCAGAGCGGTGGGAGCGCGACGTTGACTCCTCCAACCTATACGACCGACGGCGGGCTCGGGATGGCGATTAACGACGCGACCTCGACCTTCGGATTCTGGCAGACTCGCTCGACACTCGATGCGCTCCCTGCCGGGCTCTACGAGATTCAGTTCGATGTCGAAGGCGATACCGGCGCTGCGATCGACTTCGCCGAGTTCAGGCCCCGTGTCTTCAATGAGGACCCGCGTTTCACGTCAATGATCGCTTCGAGCAGTTTCTCAGCATCATCCTCGACCCGCGTTTCGCTTTACTGGAAGAGCGACGGCACCACCCCCTGGCGCGTCGCGCTCGACGCGCTCTCCTTCGAATCCACCCGAGGCGGCAACATCCGCATCACCTCGATTAAGTACACGAAGATCAACTAACCAACCAACCGGGATGCCTGGACAGGGCACCCCGGGTCCTCATCACCACCGATCCCAATCCGTCTGTGATTGAATGGTCTTCTGGCCGTTCCTTGATGGCACCTGTGCATGGTTTTTCACCCAAAGCCGTTGACGCTCCAACGCCGAGGGAGTACAGTTTCCGGTATAGATGGGTATAGATTTGATGGTTGAAGGATTCCCGAATGAAGAAGCTCGTTTTTGTTCTCTGTGCCGCGGTTGGTGCACCCACTTTGGCGTTCGCGGCGAGCCCGGATGCGGGGTTGAATACGGTTTTCCAAAGCCCTGCGCCTGTAACCGGAGCCACGATTGATGTGACCTCATTCGGAGCGACGCCGAATAACAACAGTGATGACGATGCGATTGCAATTAATGCGGCAATTGCCTCGGCTTCGAGCGGCGACGAGGTCTACTTGCCCGATGGCGTTTACAATACGATGACTCGGATCGAGACCAGCTCCGGTGTGTCGGTGCGCGGCGAGTCGGAGGCGGGAACAATCATCCGCGCCGGTTTCTCTGTAGCGGGGGAGGAGACCCTCACAGTTGCGAGCGGAAGAAGCGACATCTCGATTACGAACCTGACTCTGGATAGCGACGGTGTCGAGGCACCTCGCTTCGCGATGCAGGTTGGGAGGAACTCAGGCTCTCTAACCGAGCGCGTTCACATTCAAAACCTCACCATCGATACATTTCGGGATCGAGGTATCGTCGTTCGCACGGCGAGACACGTTAAGATCGAGGATTGCACGTTCCGCGGGGCAACTGCGCTGGACGGAGGCGAGGGCTATGGCGTCACGATTCAGCAGCCGATGAGCGATAACAACTGGGTGACTGGATGTTACTTCGGTACGCCGATGCGTCACGGTATTCTGCTTCAGTTCTCCACAAATCACAACTTGATCGAGTACAATACCCTGGTCGACGGCTCAGAGGATGCGATTGATCTTCACGGCGAGGATGAGTACTCGAATGAAGTCCGGTTCAATACGATCACCGGTTGCGAACGATCAGCGATCGGGATCGGAAACACCGGATCGACTCACGACGAAGCGGGGCCTCTCAACTGGATTCACAGCAACATCATTGATGATTGTCGCGATGGTATCGAACTGATCGAGGGCTCGGACAATCAGTACATCGAAAACAATCAAATCACAAACTGCGACGAGTACGGGATCCGGCTTACCAACTTCGCATTTATGGATGCCATTGAAAATGCAGTGATTACTGGAAACTCGATCGACAACTGCAAACGTGGCATCGCCGTTGACTTTGAGGCGCCGAATCTATTCATCGACGACAACTTCATTTCGGACAACCTCACTGTTGGCATCTCAACCGATTCAACAGTGACGAGTTACACGATCACCAACAACATCTTGAATTGCAATGGAACACCCGCCGCTATCGGCGATAACGGCGGGATTTTTCAGAACAACACCATCACGAACAATTGCAATGTCGCGGATTGGCATACGTTGATGGAAGTCTGGTAACTCGGCCTAAACAGTGCCCTCGGGTAGGAGCGGGTGATCGATCTGCCACGTTCCGAGCGAGGGATGTTCGAGTGTCCAGTGCCCTTCCTTCATGGAAATCACAGCCCATGGTTTTCCCTCTTCCTGATCGGTACCTGCCCACAACAGCCCGGAAAGGAAGTGGACGCCCTTTGGAAGGGTTCGTTGCAATACGGGAAGCGCGTGGTAATCTGTCAGCAGGTGCTGGCGCGGTTTCCCACCATCCCGCCGGTCGATGATTGCCTTGTCGAATCCGAGCAAAGATTGGATGGCGACTGCTCGCTCTCCGTTCGAGGCGGAAATGTATGGAAAGTCGCCATTGATTTTGAAGTCATCAGTTTCACCCGGCAGCGCGTAAGTTCCGAGTTCGAGAAGGGCTTCCGCGTTCGGCTGCGCGCGGTGAAGCGTGAACAACCAGCCACGGTTCCAGAAGATGACGGTCTGAGTCTTTACATGGAAGATCGTCAGTTTCTCGCCCAGGCCACAGGCGTAGGAAACGAACTTGTCATTAGCTCCCGTGGCGATTCCCGCATGGCGTCCGTAGCGGAATTTGGAAGCGGTCGGATCGCTAGCGGTCAAGGCGACGTCGCGCGGGTAGAGGCTCGGCTTATCAGCAACGAGATAGCCAAAGCCCGAACGGTACGCCATGCGCCCCCACTTCCACGGGCCGAAACGCTCCGCCGCGCTGGGCGAGCAACGCCCTCCGCCGTTGATGTACTCTACCTCGCCGTCAATGGATCTAATGATGGAAGCCGAGGCATTGATGAGGTGTTGCGAGTCGCCCTGTTCGGAGGGAGCCGGGGTTTCCCCTGCGGTCCAGAACTCGTGGTCCGGCGGCAGCAAGAGCATCATCAAACCTTTAGCGGCCCAATACGTCGATCCCGCGCAACTGTATGGTTCGGCTACGGCGGGAAACTCGTTCGTCCAACCGACTGACAAGCAGCCCTGACTCTGATTCGCATTGTTGTTGATGAAGTACTCGAGGTTCTTTCGGCAAATGCGGCGAGCTTGCCCCGAGGGAATTGTCTTTAGTCCGCAGACTTCCGCCATCCCGAATACTCCGAGTGCGTTGAAACGATAGATGATCGATCGCCCGAACGGGACGTAACTACCGTCCTCCGCGAAGAAACGGACGTAGCTCTGAAGGAATTCCGCCGAACGGTCCTTCCACCAACTAGAGCGTTTCGCATCGCCTTTTCCATAACGCCAGGACCAGTAGAGTCCGTAAGTGTGGAAAGCGAAGGCATTGTAGTAATCAAAGGTCTCGTTCGTGCCATCGATGAACCATCCGTCGCTTTGATACATGCTCTGCAACTGATCCAAAAGGAAGTCGCAGGAATAGCGGTCGCCTTCCATTCCGTACCCGTAGTCCTGCAGAAACTCCAGAACCAATACGTCAAAGAAGAGGTGATTGTTCCACGGGCTGGCGTTGCCGCGAATGAACCCGAACCAGTCGACGATCTG
>JAUIJJ010000358.1 GCA_030431385.1 bacterium
GCCTTCGCGCTCACTGGCCTCTTCGAGTTCCAGAAGCGACTCTTGCGCGGTGTCGATTCTCCCGGCTTTGATGTCTGTCATTGAAAGGTCCAACCGAGCGACGTAGTAGGCGTGGGTGTCCTCGAGTCCGAGCTCTTCGAACCTTGCCAGAGCGTTGTGATAGTGGCGGTCCGCGATTTCGACGGCTCCTTCGCTACCGGTGGACCTGATGGCGCTGGCGAGGAGGACTTCGGCTTTCGGATAGAGAGGGGTGTCTTTCGGAAGATAGAGCTCTGCGTTTGCAAGTGCGAGGTCGGCAAGCTCCTGAGCTCTTTCATACTGTTCGTAGTTGAGAAACGATCGCCCCATTTCGATGAGACGGTCGACGTGGTCTTCTTGGATTTCGCGGTCGTCTTGACTAATGTCGATGGAGTTGAAGTAGCGGATAATCTCCGTCGCCGTGGAGGCCATGATGGCGCGGTGTTTTTCATCAGTGAGGTCGAGTTCTGCTCCCTGATTTTCGATCAGGAAACGCAGGAGGTCCTGCGATGCGCTTGCCCTCGCTCCCATCGAGTCTTTCTGGGTTTCGGCGATGCTGCGGGCTTTCTCTGCTGCCTGCTGTTCGACTAAAATCGCGGCATTGCTGTCGCTGAGCGATTCGACAAAGTAGACGGCGGAAACAAGGAGAGTGACGAGGAGTGCGAAGACGGCCGCGATGGAGAGCTTGCGCTGAAGCTCGCGGCGGGTGCGCGCCTTCTCGAGCCGTTCGACGACGAGGAGAAGGCGGGAACGGTCCTCAGGTAGGGAGATTCCCTGTGCCTGCATTCGGGCGAGGCCGAAGTCCTTGTGGTCGAGGGAGAATTGGCAGTAGCTGTTGTGGCACTTGTCGCGGAGTTTGCGAAGTTGGGGGTTTTGTGACCAGAGTGTGTTGGCGTCGTCGAGCTTGCTGAGGCACTGGTTGAAGAGTTCGTAACTGGGTCGTTTGTCGTCCAATAGTGCGGCGACTTCTGTGGTCAGGCGTCGGGAGTCTTCCTTTCTGCCTTCACCGGCGACGTGGCTTTTGATGTGATCGATAAACTCGGTAACGGTGGCAGTTCTGTCGGCGACGTCGGTCGCCATTGCGGCCATGCAGACCTCGGCGAGGTCTTCCGGTATGAAGCGCTCTGGGGATCGCTGCGCGGGGGTGTGGAGGTGGCCCTGAGCGGCCTGTGCGAAAGCGAGGTTGGAACTGCGCGCCTGGTGAGGCGGCGTGGTGGTGAGGAGCGTGTAGAGCATCCCGCCGAGCAGGTAGATGTCTGTCCACTTGCCGAGCTCTTCGGGGTTGTCGCTGGTTTGCTCGGGGGCCATGTAGGCGGGAGTGCCCGCCGGGTTCGAGGCGCTTTTGAGAGTGGGCAGGTTGTGGTGGTTGCCGTCCTCGCTTTGATCCTCGTTGAGGCAAATCGCCAGTCCCCAATCCATGAGGAGCACTTCGCCGAACTCGCCGATCATAACCTGACTGGGCTTCAGATCGCGATGAATGATTCCACGGTGGTGGGCGAAGGCCACCGATTGGGCGACGCTGATGAGGATTGGAAGATGTGTGGAAAGTATTTCAGTTTCGGTCTTAGACTCGAGGTCGCGCCGGAGCATGTCTGACCACGATTCGCCATGAACGAGTTTCATGGCGAGGATCGGATTACCGTCGGAGTCCTCGCCGAGATCGTGTACGGGTATGATGTTTGGGTGTTCGAGCTTGGCTGTAATGAGCGCTTCTGAACGGAACTCCGAGATTGATTCGCTTTCGGCTCCCGATCCCGGATGCCCGAGGCGAGACGGGCGGATGCGTTTGATGGCGACGGATCGATCAAGGGAGACTTGGCGCGCTTCCCAAATCTCACCCATGCCGCCGCGGGCTATCCGCTCGACGGGGATGTAGCCGCACTCGCTGTTGAGGGAGCCTAGGATTTTGCTGGCGCTCTCTTCGGCAGGCTTCTCGAAATCGAGATTCCAGATAGAGACCGTCGCCCCGGGACTCGTTGGCGAGACGTATGCCGTAGGGTTGGTTACCCCGAAGTAGCTGGAGAGAGTGTCTTCTGGCAGATTATCGGGAGTGTTATCCGGGAGGAACGTGGCTGTGGGGTTTTGAGCTTCATCCATGATATGCGGGATCTCCCGATGAGTCTCGTTCGCAAACCCTATCTGATAGTACTGCTGGGGCGGCTGTCAAATTAACAGACTGTAATACCCCAAGATGCGCACCCACTTTTGAGGGTCAGCTGGTGACTTCAGGAGTGGTGTGCAGTTTGCAGCCGCCGGTGATTCCGATGACTTCGTCGATGCCGTAGTTGGCGTTGAAACTTTGGATCGCCTGTCCTGCCGAACCCTTGCCGAAGTTATCGAGGGCGCTGTGGATGACGAGTTGGTGGTCTTCGACGGCCACGCCCAGGAGACAGTTGTTCGTGAGATGAACGTCTTTGGTGGCGGGGGGCGGCGATGCGCCGAGGACTCTGACGAACGATTCTTTGCCGTAGAAGTCTTCGTAGAGGCGGGTGAGGTCGTCGGAGTTCAGGGGCTCGTGGAGTTGGGCGTAGCAGGACGCGAGGACGCCGCGATCTACGGGTACGAGATTCTCGACGAGGGTGAGGTTCACCTTTTCGCCGGCGAGGCGGAGCAGCTGTTCCTCGATTTCCGTTTTGTGCCTCAGGTTCATCACGTCCCAAGGCATGATGTTTTCGTTCGCGTCGTGGAACGAGGGTCCGGCGGCAGGGTGGGAGACGAGGCCCGATGCGGCTGTCTTGCAATCGGCGATGACACGGCCGGGTTCGAGGACGTCCTGTTTCATGAGTGGCGCGAGGGCGAGGACGACGGCGGTGGGGATGGCTCCGGGAAGGGCAACGAGCTTTGCTCCACGAATCTGCGTGCGAAAGAGCTCGGGCAGGCCGTAGGTGGCCTGAAGCTGGGCTTCCTGGGTCGGATGCTCGCGCTGAAAAACACGCGAATAGGATTCGCGGTGACGAAACCTGTAGTCGGTCGAGAGGTCGAAAACGTGGACGCCGGATTCGACGAGATCGGAGGCGATCTTGGCTGATTCGCCTTCGGGGAGGCAGAGGAAGACAGCGTGGCAGTTCTCCGAGATCGACTCGATGTCGGTGAGCGAGGGCTTGGGGATGCCGCTATCTTCGGGGAAGTACCTGACGATGGAGCGTAGATCATGGGAGTCGGGCATGCGGCTCTGGAGCGCGCAGAGCTCGACGTTTGGGTGGCGCAGGAGGAGCCGTAGCAACTCGCGCAGCACCGGAGCCGGGTCCGCCACGACGCCAACTCGGATCGATAGTTCAGTCATCGGTGACCTCATTCCTTCTGTTGATCGATGATCTGGAAAGGGTAGAACGCAAGGGGGCGACGGTTCAAATGATTATTTTGGGGCGGGGCTTCTGCAGCCTGAAAAAATCGGGCTGGCGTTCGCCCCGCAGGTGCTACCCGGCGTAGAGCCGGAGGCTGTCGACGACGTCTTGCATCATTTTTTTGCAGGTGTCGTAGTCTTCGTGGCGGAGGGTGACGAAGCCGTCGGAGACGAGGGTTTGCATCCAGTCGCGGCGGGGGGCGCCGATGGCCAGGAGCTCTTCTTTGACGAGGTGGTCTCCCCAGCGCTCGCGGATGCCTTCGATGCCGTCGATGCGCTGGATGCGGCCTTGGCCCTCGGCGCGCTTGAAGACCATTGTGACGTTGTACTTGCGGGTAGGTTTGCCTTCGTACTTTCCGAAGCAGACGCCTCGAGCCCACTCGCGCGGGATGTCCATATCGTTGGCATAGTTCATCATGTCGACGAGGTGGCCGCCGCCGCTGCGGCAGGCGATTTCGCCGAGCACAACCTCGCCGTCGTGCTTGCGAAACCACTCCATGTGGGTGAAACCCGTTCCCATGCGC